>CAYGHB010000311.1:0-2378 GCA_964349375.1 uncultured Syntrophomonadaceae bacterium
GGAGGGCGTTTTTTTGCTATTCCGCAAAGGGAGGGAGTTTTTGTTACTCTTTATTAAGGGGAGGGCGTTTATGGCTACTTTTTGTCCAGGGTCAGCAAGCTGTGCAGGATTACATTGGCGCCCTTCCAACATTGCTCCAACGAGGTATGCTCCTCTTCACAGTGGCTAAACCCCGTATCGCTCGGCACAAAAATCATCGTTGCCGGCACCATATCAGCTATATACTGGGCATCATGGCCGGCGCCGCTATACATCCGCTTATAGGGATAGCCCAGGGTTTTCACGCTCTCTTCCACTATCCCAACCATATCAGGTCTAAAATCAATAGTGTTACGAGCCCACTGCTCGCGGTAAGTAACTGAACAGCCGCGTATTTCAGACGGCAGAGACTCGATTATTTTTACCACCTGTTTGATCACTTCCGGGTCGCGATGCCGGGCATCAAGGGTTATGCGCACGTTATCGGGTATTACAGTGTGGACATTGGGACCGCCGCTGAATTCACCGGTAGTGTAAACAAGGGCAGGATCTAGCTTGTCCAGTTCATCATGCAGATACTGGATCACCGCCACCATGGCATAAAGAGCATCCCTGCGCATCGGCATCGGAGTGGTACCGGCATGGTTAGCCTGGCCGCGAGTCTTGATCTCGTAATTGACCATCCCCAGCACTCCTTCCACTACCCCGATATCTTTGCCTTCAGCTTCCAGGACAGGACCCTGCTCGATATGCAATTCCAGGAAGGCGCTGTAATCTTTTGCGCTAAAGCGATCAGCCGCTTCGCCCTTAAAACCGCCGGCCTCAAGAGCCTCTTTGAAAGTAACTCCTTCTTCGTCCTTTACCGCCAGCATAGTGGCCTGATCAAACTTACCGGCAATTACACCTGAGGACATCATGGCTGGACGAAAACGTGAACCCTCCTCGTTGGTCCAGACTAAAACAGTCATCGGGTGCCGGGTTTCAATTCCTTCGGCAATCATTGTTTCCAGCGCTTCAAGTCCGGTCAATACTCCCAATACACCGTCATAATTACCGCCCCTGACCACCGAGTCAAGGTGCGAACCAACAGCGATAGCAGGCAAATCTTCTTTGCCCGGCTTGGTTGCATAGATATTGCCCATATCGTCGGTTTTAACCGACATGCCCAGAGCTTCGCAGCGCCGACAAAACTCAGCTCGCGCCTGCAAATCCGGTTCTGTAAAACAGAGCCTGGTTATCCCACCCTTGCCGGTATCGCCGAACTTACTGAAGGTTTTTATCTTATCTTCCAACCGCTCCATGCTGCACTTGATCATCTTAACGTCAACCCCTTTGCCTATAGTATAAAAGCTTGCCGGGAATTATTTACATCTAAACAATAACAGAATTTTAGTTAGGTCACAACGTTATGAACCGCTCTTCAACTCATCGATGTCACAAGAAAGGCCGTTTACCTTTGAATACAGCTAATATCTGGACACCCTGCTTATGCAAGTGATATAATCGGCAACGGCGTCAATATGCCAGACCAATTTAGGGGCTCGAGAATGATATGGAGAACACCAGTCGCACCAGAGTCATTAACGAAATAGCCAACTCAGTAACCCACGGCATCGGTGCGCTGCTGGCTATTGCCGGGCTAGTTCTGCTGGTGATTTTTGCCGCCATCTACGGTAATGCCTGGCACGTTGTCAGTTTCAGCATTTACGGTTCCACCCTGGTTTTGCTATATCTGGCCTCCACCCTGTATCACGCCATCCAGGCGCCGAAAGCAAAACGTATCCTGCGCATTATTGATCACTCGGCTATTTACCTGCTCATAGCCGGCACCTACACTCCCTTTACCCTGGTAACCCTGCAGGGAACACGCGGTTGGGTGATGTTCGGCATTATCTGGGGGCTGGCCTTACTCGGGATTCTATACAAAATATTTTTCATCAACCGGCACGTGATTATCTCCACTCTTTTCTACCTGCTGATGGGCTGGCTGATTGTTTTTTCCATCGGTGATCTTTTCCGGGGTTTAAGCACCGGTGGTGTGATCTTACTTGGCGCAGGGGGACTGTCATATACCCTGGGCATGATCTTTTACGCCGGGCGGGAACGCCTGCTGATGCATGCGATCTGGCACCTTTTTGTCCTCGGCGGCAGCATCTGCCATTTTTTTGCTATTTTTTTCTATGTTTTACCGCTTAAAGCGTAAACAGCACCCACCTAATTCTGTTACAAATAATTGATTCGACCCTAAAAACCACCTTTCAATTAACCACGGTAGCACAATCTGGGTCGAGCAAAACAAAATAAGCGTTTCAAACAGGGCCAAATATGAACAAAAGAAAGATCCTTTAGCCCGGTTCTTTGATAGTAGCTGTAATATGAACGGAAATTGTAGGCCATTA
>CAYGHB010000312.1:0-2360 GCA_964349375.1 uncultured Syntrophomonadaceae bacterium
CCAATCTGGATAACCTTTATTCCCCCTGGTTGATGTGCGGGATGCGCGAGGCAGTCAATCGGATTCGGACGTCACTTGATCGCGGCGAAAAGATAATGGTGCACGGCGATTATGATGCTGACGGTATAACCGCGACAGTTATTTTGGTTGAAGCGTTGCAGATCCTGGGCGGAACAGTCGATTATTATTTGCCGAGCCGCTTCGATGAAGGTTACGGTTTGCATCGCGAGCCGCTGAGGCGTTTTAAAGAGGAAGAAACCGGCCTGGTGATCACCGTTGACTGCGGGATTAACGCCATAGACGAAATTGCCTTCGCGGCTGAAATCGGCCTTGACCTGATTATCACCGATCATCATCAGCAGTTGGTAAAGCTTCCGGAGACGGTTAGGGTAGTCAATCCTCTGCAGGGTAGCTGCTCTTACCCCTTTAAAGCGCTCTCCGGGGCTGGCATCGCTTTTAAGCTGGCCTGTGCTCTTTTTCAGGAGAGTAAATTACCCCTTCCTGAGGCACTGCTCGATTTGGCCGCTCTCGGAACAGCAGCAGATGTGGTGCCGCTGATTGATGAAAACCGGCTGCTGGTTGCCGCAGGCCTTATGGAGATGCGCAAGCTGGAGAGGGTTGGTCTGAGAGCTTTGGCTGATGCAGTCAGCCTGGAGCAGAGCAGGATCGACAGCAGGGCCCTCAGCTTCATCCTGGCCCCGGCTATTAACGCGGCCGGACGGATGGGGGCTGCAGATCCGGCAGCCAGACTGCTGCTTGAAAAAAATCAAGCTGCGGCGCAGCAGCTTGCTGCCCAGCTGCACAAGTTGAATCAACAGCGCCGCTCTCTTGAACAGGAAATATTTAAAGAGGCAACTACGGCAGCAGATGAATTGCTGAGAATAGGCGATCAGGCTGTTATCACCCTGGCATCTGAGCACTGGCATCACGGTGTTATCGGCATCGTGGCCTCGCGTCTGGCTGAAAAGTTCAGGCGGCCGGCAGCGCTGATCGCCCTGGAAAATGGGGAAGGCAGAGGCTCAGCCCGCAGCGCGACTGGATTAGATATTACCGCAGCTCTTGCCACCCAAAAAGAGCTGCTCGAACGGTTCGGTGGTCATGAAAAGGCTGCCGGTTTTACGGTTAAAAGAGATAAAGTTGATGCCCTGCGGGAAGGACTCAACCATTTTGCCTGTCAAAGTGGGGTACTTTGCAAAGAGAAACCGAGGGTAGAGCTCGAAGTCGAGTTAAGCGCGGAAGATATTACCCCTGATCTTGCTACAGCCCTGGATCAGCTTGAGCCTTTTGGCGAAGGTAATCCAGAGCCTCTTGTCGGCAGCAGACAGTGGGAAGTTTTAGGTTGGGGGCTGGTTGGCGCCGACCAGAAGCATCTTAAAATGGAGGTAAAAAAAGAGAAGGCCAGGTTTTCACCCATTTTCTTTTCCGGGGCAGCTAGCGAGCCTTACCTTGAAAAGGGCAGAATGGTAGATCTTGCATTCAGGTTGAAAGATGGCCACTTCAGGGGCGAAAAGAAGCTGGATCTTTTTTTAAAGGCCTTTCGTTATGCAGACAGCTTCTATACAGAAAAGCTGGAGCTGATTGATAACCGTTGCAGCGCTGACCGGGAAGGTCGCCTGAAACAGCTGCTTACCGTAGCCGGGCAGCGGGGAGTAAAAACAACTGTCTTCTGCATCACAAAAGACAGGGTCGAAAAGATTAAAACCCTGCTCAATCACAGCAGTCAGACTCAAATTGTCAGCGGTGGGGCCTTAAACGGCGCCGATAAACCTCAATTTAAAGCAGATCAACTGATCTTCTACGATTTGCCGATCAGCGAGGAGCAGGTCAGATTGCTGGTTGGCAGCAGTGATCTGAAAAGCCATTTAAAGGTTTACCTCCTTTATGGTGTTGAAGAGCTTGAGCTTAACCAAAGGATGCTTGATGTCTCTCTCCCATCGTGTGGTCAGCTGGCAGCGATATGGGAAGCCCTCTCTGCAGAGGCAGGTGTGGGTGATTTTGCTGATTTACGAAGAATCAAAACCGACCTCTTTTCTTATCCGACTCTACCTCGCTTCTGGGAGAAAGCTGAATTAATCTTTACCGAATGCGCTCTTCTCGAAGAAGGGCGCTTGACAGGGGCGGCCGTCAAGGACGGATTAACACTGCCGGAAATACTCTCTCGTTCCCAAACCTACTCTGAAATCAAAGAACTGCGCGAAGCCAGTGAAAACTTGCAGCAGCTTCTGCTCAATGGTTCCCTGGAAGAGATTGCCCGATCATGGCTAAGTCTTTCCTCATAGAAGAGCCAGGCATTCCGCAAATGATCTTTGATAATCACAGAAAGTCCAAGCGCATTGGGGCATTCCGGGCTGCGACATATA
>CAYGHB010000313.1:0-2359 GCA_964349375.1 uncultured Syntrophomonadaceae bacterium
ATTATCAACATATCTGTTTCATATCATATTTTTCGGCTGTCTTTTCACCCCAACCCCGAGCCCTCCCCCCTCCAGGGGGAGGGAGTTATTTCTTTCTTTCGAAATCAGATAGCCAGAAGTCGGAGATCCAGCCATATTATATTATTATCAGGGAAGCGATACTAAGCTAGAACGTAGGTTCGCATTTCGTTGAGGCCTTTGTCAAGGAGGCGGGAGACTTTACGCTGGTTGATGCCAAGTCGCTGGGCAACTTCTTCCTGGGTAAATCCCTCATAATAGATAAGCTTAAGCACCTGCTGCTGTAGTTCATCCATCTTTTCCAAAGACATTTTAACCGTAACAACATCTTCAATGGGCAGTTTAAATGATTCGTAACGCAGGTGACGCACCTTTGAAAGATCCAGTTCATCAAGAGAAATACAGCCGGCCTGCATTGCTTCGGCGATACCTTCTTCAGCGACGTTTACTTTTGCGGCGATTTCCCTGATTGTCGGCATGGTCTTGTTTTTCTGGTAAAGTTCTTCAGTAGCCTGGATGATCTGCCCCTGCAAAGTTTTTAACCATCCGGGGATTTTGTAAAAACCGCGATCTCTTATCTCGTGGCGGATCTCACCCACGATGCAGTGTACAGCATAGGTGACAAATTTATTGCCCCGGTAAGGATCAAAGCTTTTTATTGCTTTAAGCAAACCCTCGTAAGCAGCCTGCTTAAGATCTTCATCAAAACCGCCTACACTGTACAAGGCGCTGTAATGCCTGATCAGCGGCTCTGCAGCCCTGATCAAGACATCTTTAGCTTCTGAGCTGTTGTTTTCAAGGTAGCAGCTCATCGCCTCTTCCAGCGTATTCTTTTGATGAATATTAATGTGTCTATCCACTTTCCTGATCCTCCACTTTTGCGATCGGGTTTTTTATATGCGGTTTCTCTCCGTAAGTTAATTCTTATAAACTCACCTAATATAAAAAACCCACCTGTTGCAGGAGGCGGGGTTTCACGATTACCCTGCGAATCGGCAACTGGCTGACTTCAGTTCAGTACTGTAAACCCCTTTAGTTTTGCGCCACCGCCTTTCGACGGTTTTGCCCTGAAACAGTTCTTTCTTAATAGTAATACACAGAACGATAATTAAGTCAAGCAATTTTCTGATTTTAATCATTTTAATCATTTTCCTCTTATTGATCTAAATCTCGTTAATGACGTTCTCTTCCCCATCTTTACGTTCAAAACCAGCTGATACCAATATATAGATACTGATACGGGCCGGAATATTTTCGTTACGGGTAGTGCGCACCCGTTCTACCTTCACCGCTTCTTCATCATTGCGCAGATAATCAAGCAACTGTAGTAATCCCCGGTAGCGTCCTTCCAGCATCAGCTCAATTGATTTGTTAATGATATGGTCTTCTTCCTTATGATCAATAGATACTGGATCTTTTTCCGCATTTAAATACTTAATGTCAGTAAGCCGTAATCCATATTCATCGGCCAATACCTCAAAATAACGTTTTACCTGGTTCGCAGCGAAATGTAGCGGGAAATCCAGTTTAAAGCTGCTAACCGCAAGAATACCCAGTTCTTCGCTGCCGTTTTCAACCATTTTTAAGTACTGCTCCTGCTCCCTGCTCAGAGCTTTTTCCTCTTCTTCCATCGCTAAGCGCAGTTCCCTCAGGTTGGCGGAGAAAAGTGACAGCACTTTAAGCTGGATATCGCCCAGACGATCTAAAGATTTACGAATAGTGATAACATCTTCTACCGGCAGTTTAAAAGCCTCATGCCGCAGGCTTTTGATCGATTTTACATTCAAGTTGTCAAAAGCTACTGTTCCAGCCTGCATCGCCTCGGCAATACCTTTTTCGGCTACATTTACCTTATTGGCTATCTGCTGTAGGGTTGGCATCATTTGATTTTCCTTAGTCAACTCTTCGGTCGCCCGTACAACATCATCCTGTAATTTTTTTAGCCACTCCGGCACCCTGAAGAGTTGACGATTTTTCAGTTCTTCCCTGATTTCGCTGATTATGCAGTGGGTTGCATAAGTTGAAAACTGGACACCTCTTTGAGGATCAAACCGTTTCAGGGCTTTCAGAAATCCGTTCGATGCTGCGCGCTTCATGCCAACATCAGCACTACCGGGGCTGTAAAGGTTAGCGAAATAGCCGGCCATTGTCTGGCCCAAAGCGATAACCTTTTCTCTTGAATCCTGACTGCCGGTTTCTAAGTAATCTTTTACCGCATGCTCAAGATAAAGCTGTTGCTCTTTAACAGATTCGCTATCCATTATAAACCCCCTTATAAACAAACCCCACCTGCCGTTTCAGGTGAGGTCTTGTTCGGATTAACTCCAGACCCGGCAGCTGG
>CAYGHB010000314.1:0-2354 GCA_964349375.1 uncultured Syntrophomonadaceae bacterium
GCTTTTACCTGTCCCTACTCATTGCGGCAGCATAGTTAAACTGGTAGAAATATTTTTGCCATTGCTCTTCGGTGGTATTATAGTCGTTGTCATAAATAAAATGGTCGATCAGCGCTTCCCTGGTTCTCAGAATCTCTTTCAGCCTTTTTCTATTCTTTGGATCTTCAACGGTCAGGAAGATCAGGTCAAGCGCCCGGTCGAAAGCCTGCCTGCTGTAATCAGCATTACCTTTTTGCTTCCACCTGATTGCGCGCTCAATATCTGTGCCGATATTTGCCAGCTGCTCAAGAAGAGACAGTTCAAACCATCGACCGGTTGCCAGCTCTTTGTGAATTGTCACTTAACCACCAACTTATCAACAACGGCTGTAATTCTATTTCTAATCTTTTCGTCTTCCACGCTTCGAGACTTGTTGTTTTGCGAGGGTCTAAGGTTAATCATCGAATCAAACTCCAGCCAAGAATCCTTTCCAACCTGTTCGGGATAGATATTAATACCCCATAAATTTTCCTGCTTTGAGCCTTTCTCTAACAAATATTCTTCCTGATCAGCATGTAATTCAGAATCCACTACCATTACTTCTTCTACTACATCGACTACTGCCTTGACCAAGCCGTCAAACATTTTGACGGACATTTCTTTAAGTTCCTCATTTGTAATCTTTTGATCAACAAGTTTCACAACCATCAAGTCCTTTACTTCAGGATTTCCCGGGCAATAACCATGCGCTGAACCTGGTTGGTGCCTTCGTAAATCTGCAGGATCTTGGCATCACGCATCAGCTTTTCAACCGGATAATCGCGCATGTAACCTGAGCCGCCCATAATCTGCAGGGCATCGACCGTTGCTTCCATGGCAACGTCGGCTGCATAAAACTTAGCCATTGAACCCTCTTTTGAGGCCCGCTGGCCATTGGCCAAATACTGGGCGGACCGCCAGACCAGCAGCCGGGCAGCATCGATCTTGGTGGCCATCTCGGCAAACATAAATTGGATCGCCTGGTTGGCAGCAATCGGCTTGCCAAACTGGATTCTCTGCAGCGAGTATTTCCTCGCTTCTTCAAAAGCCCTGCGGGCTACCCCAACGGCTGCCGCCCCAATTCCCGGCCGGGTTACATCCAGCGTTTCCATGGCGATCTTAAAACCATCGCCTTCTTTACCCAGCAGGTTAGCTGCCGGCACCCGTACATCTTCGATGATCACTTCCGACACTTCAGAGCAGCGATCCCCCATTTTCTGTTCCTTCTTGCCGCCCCGGATCCCCGGAGTATCCCCCGGCACGATAAAGGCGCATAAACCCTTATGTCCCAGGCTCTTGTCAATGGTCGCGAAGATTGTATAGAGAGCCGCCGAATCACCATTAGTAATAAAGCACTTGTTGCCGTTTAAAACATAGTGGTCACCGTCGCGTACCGCCCTGGTCTGAACATTGGAAACATCGGAGCCAGCCTCCGGTTCGGTCAGGCCAAAAGCAGCCAATTGGGGCTTGGCGCAAAAAACAGGCAAATACTTCTGTTTCTGCTCCTCTGTTCCGGCAATCAGGATTGGCTGCACCGCCAGCTCATTAGCCCCGAAGGTTCCGTTAACGCCCAGGCAACCATAAGCTATCTCTTCAGTAATAATGGCAGCAGTAAGCGGATCGATACCCTGGCCGCCCAGTTCCGCCGGAATGGCCAGGTTCATTAGCCCTGCTTCATATGCTTTTTCGATCACCTGCCAGGGGATCTCCTCTTTCTCATCATACTCGGCGGCAATCGGGATAATCTCTGCCGCAGCAAAATCCCTGGCACACTTTTGCATCTGCTCCTGCTCTTCGGTCAACTGAAACGAAATCATCAATAAATTCCTCCTTGGCTACTTTATAGAGTTGCTCTTGTTTTCGGCATATTAGTGGTATCTTCCTACCTCTTCAGCAAAAAAACGAAAAAATAAGATCGCAACCGGTGTTGGCTGAAAATTTTTACCGACATTGACGACGAAGATTCACAAATAGGTTTTTACAGGTGTTTTGCGGGGAAACAGATTGCTTAATAATTTAACCGGTAAAGAGGTAGTAGATGACAGGGATTAGGATGGCCGGCAGCAGATTGGCTGTTCTGACCTTGATAATTTCGAGCAGGTTCAGGCCGATGCCGAAAATGAGGATACCGCCGATGATCGAGATCTCGCGGATTACGTTTATGGTTAAATAAGGCTCTATCATCCCGGCAAAGAGCACAATCGCGCCCTGGTAAATGAAAACGGCAACAGCGGAGAAAATGACTCCAAACCCAAGCGATGAGGCAAGGATCATTGAGGTAATGCCATCCAATACAGACTTGGCAAAGAGCATGTCATGATTGCCTCTCAGCCCGC
>CAYGHB010000315.1:0-2349 GCA_964349375.1 uncultured Syntrophomonadaceae bacterium
GAGGGAAGTAAAGCTTCAGGAGTTGTCGCAGAAATACAGTGATCTGGTGGCTGACACCGTGCGCGTGGCGGCGGAAGTAATCATGGAGCAGACAATGTCAGGTGGCAGTTAATCCTTTATGTCTTCACAAGCATAGAGGATTTTTTATTTTACAGCGTAAATAACGAAGAGTGAAAGATATAGTCAGTTTTAACGGTATAACTTAAAACAGTTCCTTAAAAAAGTGATAATTCAAGACCTGACCCGGTGCTGGTGAATAGGTAAACGCTATTAGTCTTAGTCTAAAAAAGCTTTCTAGAACTTCCTCATGCTGTTGAGTTCTTCCCTTACCATCGGTAATAATTGCAGCTTTTCCACCAGTTTAAGCTCGATATCAAGCTGCTGACAGAGTTCCATCAAACAGTAATAAAACTCTGCTTTCCTGACCACAATATTTTTCGGGATATTTTCGAGTCGATTGATTAATTCCACGATCCGTTCGAAGCACCGAAGAGAAAGGTCGCTGGTGTCACTAATCAAATCGTAGTCGATTACCATGCCGGAATCATTTTCAACCACCAGGAACATAGTCGGTAAATACGGCCGGTCGCCTTTCTTTTCTCTAATCGGGCTTAACAGGAAAAAGGTATCTGCTTCCCAGGTTACGTCACTCTTATTAAACTGCTTTATCATTTTTCGCAAAACCAGCTCATTCTTAATGTTAAAACTGCAATAAGTTTGTGTGGGTTTCTCCACTTTGCTATAAGTATCGATCCATTTTGCTTTCTCCCCCTTTCCCTGCAGGGTTCGAATCAGGATCTTGTCTTGCCTGGGGATTAATAACTGATTGTTGTCACGGCACCGATCGGCTGCGTTCATTGCTTGCTCAATTATTAACTTTAAGAACCGGCATTCTTCGGCGTTTACCGGCCATGGCAGATAACCTGGCCGATGCGATCGAAACTGAGGCCATTGCTTTTTACCTCTGAATTTTAAACCAAGTTGCTTAATTATTGCCAGATCTGCTGCATCCAGATCCTGACGATCTTCGAAAGAGACAGTCAGACAGTTTAGGTTAAAATAGACCTGCTCATCTTCATCAGGATCTCTATTGTTCAATATGTCAAAAAAAGAATCCAAACCGACTGTTCCCAGGTAAGCAGTAAGGGCGAAAACCTTGCCAATTTTGCCCATACTGCTTACAAATGCAAGCTCATCTGTTTCCGGATTCCTAACGCCAAACATTTCGTCCTCATACATCCATTCCCAGCACTTCATGGCCATATATTTAGTTGCTGCTGCGTAAAGGTTAGCCCATTCTTCGGCGGTTGGTTCACTTTCTATTTCCGTACCGGACCGAACTTCCTGTGGATCAGCTATTTGGTCCGGTTCCTGGTTTAAGCCGGGATCTTTAACTTCGATAAGCTTCTCTGGTGTTAAAACAACACAGCCATCGTCACTTTTACTCTCTTGGTTGAGGCAGCATTTTTTGAATTTCTTTCCGCTGCCGCAGGAGCAGGGATCATTACGGCCAACCTCACTATGACTTTCATTTACAAAGCTGGTTTGCTCAAACTGTTCGGTGGGGATAGCTGATAGGTGCGATTTTTCGAAACGTTGGTAGACCTCATCCGCAGTCCACCCCTTTAATGCCCACTGGGGGATATGATTAAAAAAATCACTTAGAATGTTCATCAGTAGGGCAAAATCATCTTCCTGATCAAAAACAACATCATCCAGCAGTTGGCTTATCAAATCCTTGTGATCAACAACGTTGTTATAATCTATTTCAAGATCAAAGGCAATTTCTATAGCTTCTTCTGCGGTTTGGCCTTTTTCTATCAGGAAACCAATCAGCTTGGCCAAGTGCTTATTCCTTCTGCTATTACCTTCCAGGGGTAGTGCCGCCAGGGCTTCATTTTCTGTAATTGGCCTATAAGTCAGATCCTTGCGAGCTTTTTGTTTTCTGATTATGTCTTGTGGATCATCAAGATTATAGTTATGAAGATATTTCCTGTAGAAGCTGATCACCAAATCGTCGTCATTATCATCCACCGAAGCATCTCTCATCAGTTCATTGAAGTCGTGTAATTCAATCGGAAGATGCAGGCTCTGGCAAGTCAGCTCGTGCATTTTTCCGGCATCGATTATTCCATAATAAACTAGGGCCCCGTTAACATAGTTGATGATCCGCCGGCCATGCTTTTTCTTTAGCTCCACAAGCCAATCTCCTATATATTAAAAATGTATTATAGTTGATTCTTTAGCCCTTAAAGATGCCTTTGCCCTTCCCCTCCGTACAGAAGAAAAGCCAATTTACCGGCCACAGCACTTTTTATACTTCTTCTTGCTACCGCAGGGGCATAGCTC
>CAYGHB010000316.1:0-2348 GCA_964349375.1 uncultured Syntrophomonadaceae bacterium
TAACGTGCTATAATTAATGACGGAGGTTCGAGCAATGAAGAATACCGAAAAAAATTGCCGAGCAGCTAAAAAAGCGAGAAAGCTTTATCACCTGGATGGAGAAAATGTAGTCTTTGTTTACGAACATGCTGCGAAGCAGGAGGCCTCGGAATCAGCATTGATTCGCTCTGCGGTTCGTAAGATGCAAAAAGATAGTGGAGCCGCCCCCTTTTTGGCCTTGGTAGGCACAGTTGATACCGGAGCAGACGGGTCGGTTCGCCACGATGAGATAATCTATGAGTATGAGTAAGAAGATTTTTGTTGATACGGCTGTTATGTTTTCGTTTTATTGAGGAGGGTTTCTAATGAAGTTTCTTGTTAGCATAGTTAAAGATGAAGATGGAGTATATATCGCTGAATGTCCATCTATTCCAGGTTGTTTTAGTCAGGGTAGTACGGAGGAAGAAGCGGAAATAAATATTCAAGAGGCCATTAAAGAATACCTTGAAGTGCGTGCAGAGATGGGGATGCCTCTTACTGTTGCTGTTAAACAGGTAGAAGTAGTTCTATAAGAATAAACAAGTCAATCATCTATATGTCGCCTTTTTCTGTCTCCGGTTCCGCCCCGCCCAAGTAAAATTTAAGTTTCCGTCCGCCGCTTTTAAAGGCGTCGCCCAGGCGTCTGGCTAAATCTTCGCTCTGTTTTAAGGTTAACTTGCCGGCATCGACCGTTTTTTTGGTGGTCTGCGAAACAACGCTGTGTCCATAACGAAAGGGCCTTTTACCCGCCTTGGCGGTGGCTCTTAAGATCGACTTGGTGACCTGGTAGGTGGAGTCGCTTAAAACCTTGGCCAGCAGGGCGGTGGCCTGGACCATGGCTGCCCTGCGCAGGGTGCTCCTTTCCGGTCTGATCAGTGACGCGCAGTACTGCCTGGTGATTACCCCTACTCTTAAGGTTAAAAATGCGTTGGCTGACCCAGTGATTACTGAGTTGGTGATGAGGTTGGCCGCCGTATTTAAGGCAGGGGTCATCGAGGATAGCGAGCTGCCCATCAGCGAGGCGATGATCGGCTCCAGCTGATCTTCGATCAGGTCGAGGTTTTCGATCCGGGTTGCCAGGAAGGCGGTGGTGAAGATATTGCCGTAGAGATAGGCCAGTTCGCGCAGGGTGGGACGCTGGTTGTAGAGGGTGGTGACTTGCCAGATCATGCGCAGCTGGGTGATGATTACTATAACTGCATCAAGCGCGCCGTACTGCGAGATGGCGGTCATGATGAAGACTCCTGAGGCGGCGTTTTTGATTGCTTCGTCGGCCTGGTCGTCCAGTTTTTTAAGGGCGGTCTCGATCGCTTCGGGCTGCTCCGGGTCTATGGGTGTTTGATCAAGATGCGGGTTTTTTGTGAGCCGCGCTGCCAGTTTTTTAAGGTAGAGCCGATACGCGTCGCTATCCGTCTCTGCAGGGGGCAGCAGGGCGGCAGGTTTGCTGTAGATCGCGATCAGGGGTATGGTGATTATGGCTGCGTAAAGGGCCAGCAGGATGAAAAGCACAATCCGGCCCAGCAGAGGGCTGATCCCGGCAAAGAAAGAAACCAGCTGGTTGGTCTGGTTGATGACAAACATCACCAGCAGTAGTGTAAAGAACAGCACTAGAATGATCATAATCTTCTTGATTAAGCCGAACATTCCCCCACCCCCTGAATGAGAATTTACTGCGACTGTCATTACTATACCACGTAAATCTGCTATAATCTTCTGTAAAAGAGTGAAATGCCTGCGGGGTCGATTCGCGTATCCTTAAGAATCCGACTATTGACTTCTACAATAAGGAAAAGGTCTATAATTCCCTCGCCCCTGGCGGGAGAGGGTCAGGGTGAGGGGGCAAAGATTGATTTCAAGTCGTCTCCTTGATACCTGTTAACTCAACTTAAACGCACTGGCGGTGATTAGATGAGCTTAGCTGAACTACTTCAACAAAAAAAGCCCCTGGTCTTTGACGGCGCTATGGGCAGTGAACTGGCGCGGCGCGGCTTCCAACCAGTTTGCGACCTTAACTTAAGCGAGCCGCAGCAGATTAGCGCCATGCACCATGAATATGCCGCGATTGGCGTCGAGTTCCTTACCACCAATACATTTACCGCTAACCGCATCTACCTTGAAACTCATGGTCAGGCCGGCGACCTGCAGGCCATAAACCGGGCCGGGGTTGAGCTGGCCCGCGAAGCGGCGGGACCGCAACAGTATGTTATTGGCGATATCGGCCCTACCGGCCGCCTGCTCAAACCATACGGGGAATACGCGGAAGAGCAGTTTATAGAAAACTTCCGCGAGCAGGCATTAGTGCTGATCGAAAGCGGGGCAGACGGGCTGCT
>CAYGHB010000317.1:0-2336 GCA_964349375.1 uncultured Syntrophomonadaceae bacterium
GAACCTGACCGGCCGGCAACCCTTTAAGATCGGCAGCCCTGATATAGTCAGTCTTCAATACGTCGATCGTGCCCGAGCGGGTCATCCGGGCAATATAGCCGAGGCCGGTGAGGCTGACAGTTATGGCCGGCAGAACCAGGTAGGGAAAAGCCTGCCTGAAGGTGCTCTCCGGATTGATCGAAGAGTTGGCGGGAAACCATTCCAGGCCGATGGCCAGAAAGGTGATCAGCAGTAACCCGGTTACGAATTCGGGCAGACCGACAAAAGCCATGGAGACACCGGTGATTAACTGATCCGGGAGTTTGTCTTTTTTGAGGGCGGCAATTACGCCTAAGATAATGCCTAAGGGCACGTAAATCAGAAGCGCTAACCCGGCCAGCATGGCCGAGTTGCCAAGGCGCTGCATCACTATCGGCCTGACCGGTGTCCGGCTAACCAGGGAATTACCCCAGTCACCGCGCACGAAGCCGCCGGCCCAGTCAAAATACTGGACGTAGAGCGGCCGGTTTAAACCCAGTTCCTCCCTTAAATTCTCAATAGCCCGCTCGGTGGCAAACTGCCCGAGTATAACCCTGGCCACATCGCCGGGAAGCAGCTGGGTAATGGAAAAAATAATGATCGAGGCAAGGATCAGGGTAATCACTATAAAGCCAACTCGACGTAACAGAAAATAGGTCACTGCCCAGTCCTCCCCTCTCCTTTTTTCAGCAGGCCTTCTCCCTGCAGTGCCTTCAGCTCTTCTGCAGGGATGTGACAGCAAAGCTGGTGGTGGTAGCCGGTGCTCTGCCAGGGTGGTTCTTCTTTTTCGCAAATCTCGCCGATCTTGCGCGGGCAGCGTGTATGAAAACGGCAGCCTGAAGGGATGTTCATGGCGCTGGGCACACTGCCTTTCAGCCGGATCGACTCCTGCTTGATATCGGGATCCGGGATAGGCAGGGCCGAAAGCAGAGCTTCTGTATAGGGATGGTAGGGCGGGACAAAAACGTCCTCAGCCGATCCTATTTCCCAGAGCCGGCCTAAGTAAACAACGGCAATCCAGTCCGATATATGGCGGACCACCGAGAGGTCATGTGAGATAAAAAGATAAGAGGTCCCCTTTGACTCCTGGAGATCAACCAGTAGGTTCATCAGCGCAGCCTGCACCGAAACATCCAGAGAAGAGATCGGCTCATCGCAAATCATCAGGATCGGATCGGCGGCAAAAGCCCGGGCAATCGCTACCCGCTGTTTCTCGCCGCCACTCAATTCATGCGGCAGCCGGTAGATATATTCTTCGGGCAGGTTTACCGCCACAAAAAGCTCTTTTACCCTTGCCTGAACCGCTTTTTTATCCATGTTGCGCAGCAGTTTAAGCGGTCTGGCTACGGCCTCACCGGCCGGATGCTGGGGATTAAGCGATGCGTCAGGATTCTGAAAAACCATCTGCATTTTGCGCAGTGTATCACGCGGCCTCTTAGCAACCGAGTAGGGTAAAAGTTCGCCTTCGAGCTCGATCTCGCCGGCGGTTGCCTCTTCAAGCCCCATAATACAGCGGGCAAAGGTGGTCTTGCCGCAACCACTCTCGCCGACAATCCCCATCGTGAAAGAGTGGCGCATTCTGACGGTGATATCATCAACAGCCTTAACTACCTGCTTTTTACCTTTACCAAAAAGCGCCAGTCCGCCTGGCACGGGAAAATATTTTTTTACATTACGCGCTTCCAAAACCAGCTCACCATACTCAATCTCTTCTTGCGCTTCCCTTGTATCGGCGATAACTTCTCCATAGCTCTTCAGCGCTTCGTAGCGGCGACAGGCCGAAAGGTGACCATCTTCAATTTCGGTTAAAGGCGGCCTCGCTTCCCGGCAGGCCTCTTCGACCAGTTCGCAGCGGGGAGCATAAACACACCCCGGCGGTAGTTGGTCGGGCCGCGGAATGAAGCCAGGGATCGCCTTAAGGCTGATATCCTTCTTGTTTACATCCACCCGGGGCACACAACCCAGCAACCCCCTGGTGTAAGGGTGAAGCTTGTTCTTGAACACCTGACCGATGCTACCTTCTTCCATTATTTCTCCGGCATAGAGCACTCCTACCCGGTTGCAGACCCGCGCCACTACGCCTAAATTATGGGTGATATAGAGCACCGCCGTGTCATATTCGCGCATCAAATCACCGATCAGATCAAGGATAACCGCCTCTGTGGTCACATCAAGTGCGGTGGTCGGCTCATCCATAATCAACAGTTCCGGGTTGGTAGCCATGGCAATGGCAATCAAAACGCGCTGCAGCATGCCACCACTGAGCTGGTGGGCATAACGCCTGGCCACCGCCTCAGGGTCAGCCATACGCACTTTGG
>CAYGHB010000318.1:0-2329 GCA_964349375.1 uncultured Syntrophomonadaceae bacterium
GTCAGGGTGGGGGTGAAAAAAGATTGCAGAAAACCTGTTATAGAGCCTCTTTTAACAAATCAACTTTATCCAGCCGCTCCCAGGGCAGGTCGAGTTCTGGCCTGCCGAAATGGCCGTAAGCGGCCAGCTGCTGGTAAATGGGACGGCGCAGGTTTAGGTTTTCGATAATCGCTGCCGGGCGTAAATCAAAGTGCTTGCGGATTAAATCTTCAATGGCCTCAACGGGTATCTTTTCAGAACCAAAAGTCTCCACCATCAGCGAGACAGGCTGTGAAACCCCGATGGCGTAGGCCACCTGGAACTGGCACTTTGAGGCCAGACCCGCCGCGACAATATTCTTGGCCACATGCCGCGCCGCATAAGAAGCCGATCGGTCAACCTTTGTCGGGTCTTTGCCCGAAAAAGCCCCGCCGCCGTGGGCGGCATAGCCACCGTAGGTATCGACAATAATTTTACGTCCGGTCAGGCCGGCATCGCCCTGGGGTCCTCCGATGACGAACCGGCCCGTCGGGTTGATTAGAAAACGCGTTTCCGGCAGTAACATTTCTTCCGGCACAATTTTACGGATTACCTGTTCCACCAGGTCTTCTTCAATCTGGGCCAGCGTTACACTGTCGCTATGCTGTGTTGAGACAACCACAGTCTGAATGTGCGATGGGCGCCCGTTGCAATAGGCTACACTGACCTGGGTCTTACCATCCGGCCTTAAGTATTTAAGCTGGCCGTTCTTACGCACTGCTGCCAGCTGCTGGGCCAGTTTGTGAGCCAGCGAGATCGGCAGCGGCATCAACTCCGGCGTCTCATCGCAGGCAAAACCGAACATTAACCCCTGGTCGCCGGCACCGATTAAATCATAACCGTTTGTTACGTCACTGCCCCGTACCTCCAGGGCCTGATTCACTCCCTGGGCGATATCAGGCGACTGTTCATCAATTGAACTAAGCACGGCGCAGGTATCGCCATCGAACCCGTACTTAGCCCTTGTGTAGCCAATCTCCTTAATCTTGCTGCGCACCAGTTTGGGAATATCAACATAACAGTTCGTTGAAATCTCACCGCAAACCAGGACCAGTCCGGTGGTGACCATCGTCTCCGCCGCCACCCGGGCCACCGGATCCTGCTCGATAATGGCATCGAGGATAGCATCGGAAATCTGGTCAGCCAGCTTATCCGGGTGACCTTCCGTTACCGATTCGGATGTAAAAAGATAGTTGTTCTGATGCATAGTTTGTTCCTCCTTGATCATGATCTGAGCTATAAGCTGCAAATAAACACAAAAAAACCCCTTTCGAATTAAGAGGTCTTTCCAGAACCTCTCATCTCCCGGGGTCTGGTGACCACCCCGCAGCAATTAGCACCTTGGTCATCTGACCCGGTTGCCGGGATTCATCGGGGCTGTCCCTCCTCCGCTCTGGATAAGAGTAAAGCGTATTTAATTATGGACAAATGATACCGCAGGCAGCTATCCCTGTCAATCACTCATGAAAATTATTTTGCCGCTTCTTAGCCGGGACTATCCCCGGCCTGCGCCTGCTTTAAAAGAGCGACCACTTCATCATCACTGACCTGCTCAAAATTTTTGTAAAACTGGCCTACTGCGGCGAAATCGACCGGCGCTTCGAGATAAACGAGTGCGTTGACTTCTTTCTTCAGACGGGCAAAAGTTTCCGGCGGGCCAACCGGAACAGCGAGGGCCAATTCAGCCGGCTGATGTTGCCTGAGGAAGCTAAGCGCCGCCAGCATGGTATAACCGGTGGCCACACCGTCATCGACAACGACAACCAGCCGCCCTTCAATTGGTGGCAGCTTCTTATCACCCCGGTAGAGTTTCAGGCGGCGGACAATTTCAGCTTGCTCCTTTGCTGCCGCCTTTTTAATGTAATCAGGAAAGATCCCCATCCGGGAGATCAGCTCATCGTTGAGCATTACCACCCCGTCACCGCTGGTAGCGCCGATGGCCAGTTCGCGCTGGTGAGGGGCTCCAATTTTTCGGGTTATAATTAAATCAAGTTCGCCGCCCAGAACGCTGTGAATCTGGGCAGCCACAACAACCCCGCCGCGGGGCACAGCCAGGATCAGCGGGTCTCGCCCCTTGTATATTTTAAGTCTTTCTGCAAGCATCTCTCCGGCTTCCCGGCGATCTTTTAAAATCATCAGCATCATCTCCCGCTCTAATCTGGTTAAAATCCGGTTTAAAGCCCCAGGCCTTTAAAAAGTTTATGGGCTGCCAAAACGGCCGGTGAATCACCCGGCAGGGAAAAGAGGGCCTTGGCATTAAGATCGTATTCGGCTACATTGGAATCATAAGGTATTTCTCCAAAAAACTCCA
>CAYGHB010000319.1:0-2312 GCA_964349375.1 uncultured Syntrophomonadaceae bacterium
TAACAACGTTCTGCAGCGGGGCATCAAGCGCCAGTTCAATGCGGTCACCCCGCTTGAAAGTTCGCTTCAGTTCAATTAAGCCCGGGCCGCTGCTGCCAACCGGTTCATCATTGTAGGTAAGCTTTCCGGTAGTTAGCTCAGGCACCCGGAATATGATCTGAAGATCAATTTCAGCAGCCTCCACTACTTCAAACTGAAGCTGATCGGCAAAGGGATAGTCGGAAAGCTGTCTGATGGTAAAAGTTTTGCCACCGGGCATTTCCACCGACACCCGGCCGGGGAGGTAAACCATGAAGGCCAAGCCTGCTTCGGTCCTCAGGCAACTGCTCAGTTGCAGTTTCGGAAAACCCTGGTGCAGGTTGGCCGTGCAACAGCCGTAATTTGGTTCAAGCCCGTAGACATTCGATTCGCTATTGGCATCATAATATTTCCGGCGACGTTTGTCGGCTGCCACCTGGTTAACCTGCTGCAGGTACTGGTGGCAGCACATGTCAGGGGTAAAGGTTGCCGGAAGAGCATTGAAGGCGATCAGTTCAAGCAGATCAGCGTAGTGTGGATTTCCGGTTATCGACAATAGCTCCCCCAGCGTATAGAGCATTTCCACGACCGCACAAAGTTCAATACCTGCGGTGGGATCGTTGCCGTTTAAGTGTTCATCAGCGCTGAAGAGGCCGATGGCCGTGCCGTGACAGGCCATCAGTTGCTCGTAAGCTTTCAGGGGCAAGTCAAAATCAGCATCCTGCCCGTTAAGCAGACCGTAGGTAACAGGGTACTTTAAGGCCATGGCAATATTTACACCATGGGTAAAGGTGTAGGTTTTTACGAGCTTGCTGCTGTTAAAGGCCAGGATTTTTTTCGCAGTGTCGGGCGTCTTAATTTTACGGTTCTTTTTGGCCAGTTTATCCAGTTGCGACAGGAGCACCTTTGCCAGGTTAAAGAGGTGGCGGTTAAGATAAGCGCCTGTCGGTTTTAAGTACGGCCACTCTTCAAAGTGACCGAACCAGTCAAACATATAGTTTTTTAGCTTATCAGCCAGCCGGGCAGCCTGCGGGTCGCCTGTTTCCCGAAAAACCAGCTCCATCGCTTCCGCCGCTTCAAGCGCCCGGGCTGCCGCCCAAAAATGAGGAGGCTGCCGGTCTAGTTGCGCCAACTGGAAATGCAGGTATTTCTGGATAAAGGGCACTATCCGGGGATCGCCAGTTGCCCGGTAATAGGGGACAAGGGCTTTAAGCACAACCGCCCGCGGCCACCAGTCGGTATTCCAGGGCGGCCCGAAAAAGCCTGACTCCTGCTGGCTGTTTAGAATCGCATCAATCCAGATTAAGGCTTGATCAATCAGTTTTTGATCGCCAAGCAGAAAGCCAAGCGGAATCAGGCCGTCGAGATAGTAAGGGCCCCTCTCCCAGGATTCGCCCCGGCCACCGAGCCAGGCCGAGTCATCAGACAGATCAGGCCAGATTCTGGAGATTTGCCCGCTTAACCCGGCGGCCTGCAGCTCAAGCTGGTTCCTGAACCAACTTTCCGGAGTAATTTCATGGAGCGCTAGTTTTTGCAGTTTCCTCTTCAACATGGCATCCGGCGCAACCCTTCCATCTGTCAGGAACTTTTTTCTTCTACAACTATATCAAACCGGGAGTAAGTTGGTATATAATAATCTGGGTTAATGATAAAGGGTGGTGAGCTTCAATGAGTTTTATCGGCAATATCCTCTGGTTGTTGCTCGGCGGCTTGATCATGGCTATCCTGTGGTTTCTGGCCGGGGTTTTAGTCTGTATTACCATCATCGGCATTCCCTTCGGCATTCAGTGTTTCAAGTTTGCCGGGTTTGTGCTCTGGCCTTTCGGCCGCCAGGTAGATATGGGTCATTTCGGTTTTGGCGGACTGCTCGGCAACATTATCTGGATTTTACTGCTCGGGTGGGAACTTTGCATCTTGCACCTGATTATTGGCCTGGTTTTATGTATCACGATCATCGGTATTCCCTTCGGCATTCAGCACTTTAAAATGGCTATGCTGGCTATTGTGCCTTTCGGAGCCAGGATTACCAGCAAATAAACTGCAGCAAACTGACCCACACTTATCCACTGGGTGATAGGCATTTTTATCATACCAGTTATTATTTTAGTGACTCGGTCTAGATTAAAAACACCGTTTGGAAGAACCATAAACTCCCTCCCCCTTGAGGGGGGAGGGTAGGGGTGGGGGTGATAAGACCTTCGTATTTGAAGGATAATTAGCACGCCACGATGTTTTTGTGGAAGAGGACTATCCGGTTGGTGTTGGTGCCGCAAAGATTGTTGTCTACGCCCCAG
>CAYGHB010000320.1:0-2311 GCA_964349375.1 uncultured Syntrophomonadaceae bacterium
ACATTTTAAGGTTGTTCAATCGGTTTCACCCCGCTAAGGCTGATCATGATCATATGGGCAATCTTTGCCCATGATCATATAACATGGGAAATAAAAAAACAAATGTTTCCCACGTTAAGAAAACGTGAGCAATAATTGCCCATGTTTCTGCTTATAACTGACTTTCTGCACTCTTGTACTTACCAATAAATGTTTTCTCTATCCTTTTTTTAAACTACACCTACGGAGGCGAAGTAAAGATGTCAAAATCTAAGCCAGCCATCTTTAGCAACCTGGTTAGCTCTTTGTAACGTTTCGGCACTTGACGCTCGATGGATGTGCCGTCATTTCCTTAGCCGGATTACTTGCCGCACGCTCATACTTAGTACTTCAGCTGCCTCCTTTTCACTGATTATTCTTCCCAAGCGCTTCTCAATTACTACATAACGATTTAACGGCTTCTGTGACTTTAACACCCTGCTTTTCATAGGTGACATATTATCACGATAATTAACAAGGTGACATTATCACGTATTAACCACAAAAAAGAAAGGCACAGTTGACATCTGTTCTTCTGGCCGCTATAATACTCTTAATTCCCATGGGAAATGAGGCGTATACTTTGAAATTAACCACTAAATTTCGTTATGGCACCAGAGCTATGCTTGATTTGGGCACCCACTCTTCCGAAAAGCCGGTTAGTTTAAAGGAAATTGCCAAGAGGCAGGATATATCACCGAAATACCTGGAAACACTGTTTTCGATTCTGCAAACTTCTGGCACGGTTCGCTCAGTGAGAGGAGCGCAGGGTGGTTACCAGCTGGCTGTAGACCCTGCAGATATTACCTTAAAAAGAATCTTCGAATTATTCGAGGATACGGGATGGCTGGTTGAATGTACAGCGGATCCCTCCTTTTGTGATAGGGCGGAAGATTGTGTAACACGGGAAATCTGGTCCGAACTCTATGATCTATGTACAAACTATCTTGACTCACTGAATTTAAAAGATTTAATGGATCGTGTTGCTGAAAAAGCGCCTACGCCGGATGTTTATTACATTTAATCGAGGGAGTGATTTATAATGGCAAAGATTTACAATGATATTACTGAAACTGTAGGAAGCACCCCTATGGTAAGGTTAAACAGTATTACAAAAGATTTGGATGCAACTATTGCCGTAAAACTCGAATCCCACAATCCTCTGGGCAGTGTTAAAGATCGAATCGCTCTCAGCATGATAAACGAAGCAGAAAAGGCAGGCAAGATAAATCCTGAAACTATAATTGTCGAACCAACCAGTGGTAATACCGGGATCGGACTGGCCTTCATCTGCGCAGCCAGGAGTTACCGTCTGATTCTAACTATGCCGGAAACAATGACCGTGGAACGACGGCAACTGCTAAAAGCGTTCGGAGCAGACTTGGTTTTAACCCCAGGAGCTGAAGGTATGCCGGGAGCAGTTAAAAGAGCTGAAGAAATAGTTGCCCAGGGCGATCATTATTTTATGCCTCAGCAGTTTAATAACCCGGCCAATCCAGCAATACACCGCGAGACCACTGCCCTCGAAATCTGGGATGATACCGGAGGTAAGGTAGATATCCTGATAGCAGGAGTAGGGACCGGGGGGACTATCACCGGTGTAAGCCAGGTCATAAAAGAAAAAAAACCTGCCTTCAAAGCAATTGCAGTCGAGCCAGCCCGGTCACCTGTGCTTTCAGGGGGGGAGAGAGGCCCTCATAAGATCCAGGGTATCGGCGCTGGATTTGTTCCAGCGGTGCTTGATCTGTCTCTGGTTGACGAAATTATCCAGGTTGATGATGATGACGCGGCCGTTACAACCCGCCGCCTGGCCAAAGAGGAAGGCATATTTGTCGGCATTTCTTCCGGTGCTGTCGTTTTTGCTGCTCTGCAAGTGGCCTCCAGGCCGGAAAACAAGGGAAAACTAATCGTCTCAATATTGGCCAGCACCGGGGAGAGATACTTAAGCAGCGGATTATTTGACGTTCAGGATTAGTTAATTCCGGGGTGAAGATTATGATGAATGAGATCTATTTTGACAATGCCGCAACAACTAAAGTGCGTCCTGAGGTAGGCCGGTCGTCGCCGGCCCTCTTGCCCTCCTGTCGTCTCTCTTTGTTCGCCGTCCAGGAAGGCAATCTAAACCTTAGCAAAAGCTTCCCAGGGCGCTTCCCTGGTCCAGCCTTTGCTTTTAAAACTTTCAGCATCTCACTGGCTGGCGATCAATAAAAATTGTTATTTTTAAAATAAATTGATATTATTGCTATACCTATAACAAATAAGAAGGCACTCGGAAAGTAGCTGGAAATTCTTT
>CAYGHB010000321.1:0-2292 GCA_964349375.1 uncultured Syntrophomonadaceae bacterium
GTTCCGGAGTCGAGGCCCTTGTTTAAAACTGTATTTGATATTTTATCGGGGTTCTCAAGCACCAGTTTATGATTATCTGAAGAGCCGATCGTAGTGACGATCCCTTCGCCAACCCGGGCGATGATCGTTTCTTCGCCGGCGCCCCCGACCAAGCGGTCGATGTTGGCCCGCACCGTAACTTTAGCCCGGGCTTTCACTTCGATGCCGTCTTTGGCCACTGCTGCTACCACCGGGGTTTCAATCACTTTCGGGTTAACACTCATCTGCACCGCCTGCAAAACATCACGGCCGGCCAGGTCAATAGCTGCCGCCCGCTCAAATTGCAGTGGTATTTCAGCCCGCTGGGCAGCAATCAGGGCATTCACCACCCGATCGACGTTACCGCCGGCCAGAAAGTGACCTTCAAGCTTGTTCGCGCTTAGATCAAGACCAGCCTTGGTGGCTTTGATCAGGGGGACTACAATTTTTACCGGCTGCACGCGACGCAAACGCATACCGATCAGGGCGAAAATTCCGACCGGCACGCGCGCGGCCAGAGCGGAAATCCAGAGACCGATCGGCACAAAACTTAAAATCACGGCCATAACCAGAATGATGAGGCCGACAAAAATCAATAAAGTAATCAGTTCAGTCATTTTAAAACCTCCCTAAGATAGTTTATTTAATGCTAATCAGGTTCGATCTGGCGGACAATAACGCGTACTCCCTCGACCCGCTCAACACTCAGCGCCGTGCCCTGAGAAATAAAGGCGCCTTCGCTGACCACATCAATCCGGCGACCGTTGATCAATGCTGCTCCTGACGGTCGAAGCGCTGTCAGGGCCACCCCCTTCTGTCCAAGCAGGTCTTTCTGGTCCAGAGGGGCCACGTAGCCTAAGTCGGCCCGCTCTTCTTCCGACAAAATTATATGGCGCAGCGTGCCGCGCTTCTCAAAAAAGCGAAACGAGAAGTAGGAGAAAACAACGGCCAGCACCAGCGAGATTACCAGCATCACCATCCCGGTTTTGATCGATACAGCAGCGAGAATAATCGCAATAATGGTTGAGATCAGCCCCGAAACCCCAAATACGCCAAAACCGGGCATGAAAGCTTCCACCAACATCAGGGCAATACCGAAAACAAATAGAATCAGTACCCAGTATTCTGCCATACCGGCTGCGATATTACCGCCAAAGTAAAGAGCAAAAGCAGCCAGGCTTAAGATCCCGGCGATGCCGAAACCTGATGAGATCACTTCGATGATCAAACCGACAATCCCAATCATCAGCAATATAGTGCCGATAACCGGGTTTGTAGTCCAGCCTACCAGGGTATCGCTAACCCTTTTTTCCACTATCTCCCAGCTTGCGCCGGCAAGATCAACCTGTTGCAGCAGTTCTTCCCGGTTGTCTACTGTTCCTTCACTGTAGCCCACCTCAAGCGCTTCTCCTGCCGTCAGAGTCAGCAGAATCCCGGCTTCAACCAGTCCCTCAACTGCTAAGTCTTTGCGGACCATCGCTGAAGCTACCTGCGGGTCCCTGCCGCGCCGCTCAGCCATCGCCGACATCTCTTTTTCCCAAAAAGATAGCTCTTTTTCGTCAACAGCGCCCAGACCCAGGTAGCGTGGCTCGGCTGCGCCAATAGTGCTGCCCGGGGCCATGTAAATGGCGTCGGCGGCCAGGGCCAGGTATGCGCCGGCAGAGATAGCGTTGGTATTGACATAAGCATAAATAGGCCCTGGATAATCATCCATCAGCCGGCGGATCCCCTCGGCGGCATTGATGTAGCCGCCCGGAGTATCGAGTTCAATAATCACTGCTGCGGCATCCATCTTGAGAGCCTGATCGAGGGCATATGCCACATGGCTTCTGGTTCCGGGATCAATGGTACCGTCAATGCTTATAACAGCAACAGTATTATCAACTGCTGCACCCCCGGCAGCGGGTATCAGTAAAGCCAAGCCGGCCAGGAGACAGAAATACCAGATTAGCTTTCTAATCGATGCAGGCAATCGGCAGTCCCCCTGTTTTAAAGCCCAGCCTTGTGGGCCGGGCTTTTTTTATTGCAGCTTTTGTTCAACCAATCGTCGGACCAGACCGCCATCAGCCTTGCCCTTAACCCGGGGCATTAACAGCCCCATTACTTTGCCCATTTCTTTGATCGATTGGGCCCCTGATTCGGCAATTGCCTCGCCGACAATTACCTCTAACTCTGCTTCGGATAGCTGTTCCGGTAAATATTTGCGCAGGATTTCTATCTCTTTTTTCAGGTCTTCCAGTAAATCCTGTCGTCCGGAACGCTCATAATCGCCTA
>CAYGHB010000322.1:0-2259 GCA_964349375.1 uncultured Syntrophomonadaceae bacterium
CTGGGTGTAACCAGCGGGGGAAAGCCAAGATCCTCGCGAACCCTGGGCACCTCTTCGAGAACCTCGCGTAATAGGTGAGTGGCCTTCTGCTCTGCTAACTGTGAGGCAAGGTTCGAAATCATCCCTCCGGGAATCTGGTAACTGAGAACATTTGTATCAACCCCCATCACTTCCCGGGGCACATCGTAACTACAGCTGACCTCCTTAAAATGATCGCTAACCTGCGATAGCAGCTGTAAGTCGAGCCCGGTATCGTAGGCGGTGCCTTTCAGCGCAGCAACCAGGCTGTCGGTAGCCGGCTGGCTGGCGCCCATAGCCAGGGCGGCATTGGCCGTATCAATTACATCAACCCCCGCTTCAATTGCTTTCAGGTAAGCCATCGATGCCATGCCGCTGGTGTAGTGACAGTGCAGCTGCACCGGAAGCCCCACATCTTCTTTTAGGCGTTTGACCAGGTCGTAGGCATCATAGGGGGCAATCAGGCCGGCCATATCCTTGATACAGATCGAGTCGGCACCCAAAGCTTTTAAATCATGTCCGACCTGCACAAAGTAGTCATTACTGTGAAAGGGGCTGATCGTATAGCTGATCGTTCCCTGGGCATGAGCACCTTCCTGTTTGGTAAAGCGAATAGCCTGCTCTATATTACGCAGGTCATTTAAGGCATCAAAGATGCGGATAATATCGATCCCGTTAGCAACTGCCTTTTTAACAAACTCTTCCAGCACATCGTCAGGATAGTGACGGTAGCCGACAATATTCTGGCCACGCAGCAGCATCTGTAGTTTAGTGTTTTTCAGCCCCTTACGCAGCTGCCGCAGCCGATCCCAGGGATCTTCATCGAGGAAACGCATACAGGCATCAAAGGTCGCCCCGCCCCACACTTCAAGGGAATGATAGCCAATCTGATCCATCAGTTCGACTACAGGCAGCATTTCAATAAGCCGCATCCTGGTTGCCAGCAGCGACTGATGGGCATCGCGCAGTGAAGTGTCGGTGATTCCTACTTTTCTTTTTTCAGGCATCTTCCGCACCTCTTTCTTAGTCCTGTTCGGCGTCAAGACCAACTAAGTTAACTACCCGGTCGTTTTCGTCCAACCTGATCAGGGTTACGCCGCGGGCATAACGCCCCATCAGCGAAATCTTTTCAATGCGCTGTCGGTTTACGACGCCGTTGGCGGTCACAATAATAAATTCTTCAAAAGATCTATTCAGCACGATAAATATAGAAAGTGGTCCACTTTGCGGGGTTGTCTTGATACCGATCATCCCTTTACCGCCGCGGCGGTGCAGGGCAAATTCGCTGGCTGCCACCCTTTTGCCAAATCCGTTCTCAGAAGCAAGCAGTAGCTGGTGTTCCGCGGTCACCAGATCAGCGCCAACCACCCGGTCATGCGCGCCAAGGGATACTGCTTTAACACCCCTGGCTGTCCGGCCCATCGGCCGCACCTGTCCTTCCGGAAAACGGACAAACAAACCGGCACTGGTTCCGACAATAACCTCTTTCTTCCCATCAGTAAGCCTGACGGCAATCAATTCGTCATCTTCCATAAGCGTCAGGGCGGTCAATCCTATCTTGCGCGTGTTCTTATAGTCGGTCAGTGGGGTTTTTTTAATCAAACCCTTGGCCGTAACCATCAGCAGGAATCGTTCTTCACTAAACTCGGCAATCGACAGTGTGGCCGTAATAAACTCCTTCTCTTCCAAAGGCAACAGGTTCACCAGCGCTGTTCCGCGTGACTGCCGGCCTGACTCGGGAACTTCGTATGTCTGCAGCAGGTATACCTTGCCGCGGTTGCTGAAGCAAAGCAGCTTGTCATGAGTAGAGGCAACGAGGCACTGTTCAACCACATCGTTTTCGCGGGTTTGAATGCCCTTGACGCCTCGTCCTCCCCGGTGCTGGCTGTGGTAAGTGGTTAGCGGCAAGCGCTTGATGTAGCCGCGATCGGTTAAAGTGATGACCACATCTTCCTGTAAAATCAGATCGATCAGCACCGTTTCACCCTCGTCGGCAACAATCTGGGTTCTCCTCCGGTCACCATGCTTATCCTGAATCACCGTTAATTCATCAGCGATGATTTGCAGCACCAGCGATTCACTTTCCAGAACACCTCGTAAATAGGCAATTTTCTCTATCAACTGCTCGCGCTCTTCTGTTAACTTGGAAATTTCCAGCTGGGTAAGACGCTGCAGGCGCATATCTAGAATGGCCTGGGCCTGCTTCTCCGAGAGGTCCAGCAGATCCATTAATCCGGTGCG
>CAYGHB010000323.1:0-2255 GCA_964349375.1 uncultured Syntrophomonadaceae bacterium
GCGCTTAACGTTAACGATCTGGTCAACCGTTTCCAGACCCTCTGTGACCCGGCCGAAGGCCGCATACTGACCGTCGAGATGGGAGGCGTCGTCGACCATGATAAAGAACTGCGAGCCGGCTGAATCAGCGTGGCGGGAGCGGGCCATCGAAATCACGCCGCGCAGGTGCACAATCGGGTTGTCGTGATTGTTGTCGGCAAATTCACCCTTAATGTTATAGCCTGGGCCGCCGGTGCCCTGCCCTTCAGGGCAGCCGCCCTGGATCATAAAGCCGGGGATAACGCGGTGAAAGATCAGCCCGTCGTAAAAGCCGCTGTTAGCCAGGGCGATAAAGTTGCGCACCGTGTTGGGGGCGCTAACCGGGTCTAACTCCACTTTGATCAGGCCACCATTTTCCATTTCAATTGATACTACCGGTTTGGTTACAGTCATGTACATTTCTCCCTCGTTTAAATTTAGTGCTTCACTGTTGTGCCTGTTTGATGAAAAGTAATAGACAGCTGTCGCCGCCGCTGCCGCTAAAAGCAGGATCAGCAGGAGGATGATCATCAGCGTCCGTTTTTTAGCAGAGGAGGCCTTTTGCTGCTCAAGCTTTTTTTGTTGTTGCTGTTTCTTTATTTTAGTATTTTTCTTTTTCGTGGCCACGCTTAAACCCCCTGAATGATCATAGTGCTGTTTTGTACATATTTGCATTATAGAGGCAAGGGGAAAGGTTTTCAACCTACAGCACTATTTTTTAAGGGGAAGGTGTATAATACGGATAAGATTAATAATTCCAAAACAGCTGCTGATGGGAGTGATCGCTGTGGCGCAGGTTAAGGAGCCTTACAATCTTTCCCCGCGGATCAAGTGGCTTCACGATTACTATTTTAAAGGAACAGAACGCAACTGGAACAACGAATTCCTGGCCTTTAGCACCGGGGTAAAAGATGACTGGCTTTTTGAAGAGATGAATTTTTATATCGTGCCGGAGGTCTACTCCTTTTTTAACACCTTCAACAAGGCCTTTAACCAGAATGCTGTCACCTTTGAACTGCCTCCTGATTTTTTTAAAATGGGATTGGCTGAGCGCAAAGCCCATTTTACGCGTAAGGCGATGGTGGAAGGGGTGCCGGTGGAGATTTTACCGGGCGACCTGCTGGCAGGCAGCCGCTTCAATATTATCTGTTCCAAATGCTGGACTGCCGCTGAACAGAAGAAACATCATAAGCTGGTGCTGGGCAAGGGTGCCTTGCGCGACCGGCTTTTTGCTTTTAAAGATAAGGGTTTCGGCAACTGCGGACCGACATCGGGGCACTTAATTGCCGATTACCCGCGAATTCTGAAGATTGGGTTTAAGGGACTTCATCAATATTTCGTTGAACTTTACGAGAATTTAAGCGCTGCGGACAAGAAGGGGCTAAAAGGATCAAACTTAAGGGCGATGATTGAGGCCTGCCTGATGGCGCGCGATCTGGCGTCCGTTTACCGCAGTGAGTGCCTGGCTTTGGCGGAGCAGGAAAGTGACGAGGTCAGAAAAGCCGAACTGTTGCAGATGGCCGGTAATTTGCAGGTGGTGCCCTGGGAGCCGGCCACGAACTTTTGGCAGGCGCTGCAATCGCTCTGGCTGACCCACATGCTGGTGATGGCCGACGAAAACTACCCGGGCCCCGGGGTCTCTTTCGGCCGGATCGATCAGTACCTTTTGCCCTACTGGCAGCAGTCGATGAATGAGGGGATGGATCTAGAGTTTGGTAAGGAGATCCTTAAATGTTTCTGGATCCACTGCAACACAGCTTATGACGCGATGATCCGCACCGGCTGCAACCAGGGAATTACTGCCGGTTACGGCCAACTGTTTAATTTATCCGGGATGGGTAAGGGCGGGGTCGACCTGACCAACGAGCTGACCTATGTGCTGCTCGAGGTGATCGATGAGATGAGCCCGATTTTAGAGCCAAAGCCGAATGTGCGCCTGCATCGCAACTCGCCGGAGGAGCTGCTGGACAAGGTGGTGGAGATGGTTGCAAACAGCCAGGGGGCGCCATTTTTGCTGAACTTTGATGAGCGCTCGATGGCCGGGTTGCTGCGCCAGGCTGAGAAGGCCGGCTGCCGGGATTTAATCAACGAGGATAATGTGCACGATTACGGCGCCGTCGGCTGCCTGGAAAACACAATGTGCGGCAACGACCGCTCGGCCACGGTAGATTGCAACTTAAACCTTTTCAAGGCGGTAGAGCTGGCCCTGGGCGGCGGCAGCGAGCTGCAGGTTTACA
>CAYGHB010000324.1:0-2246 GCA_964349375.1 uncultured Syntrophomonadaceae bacterium
CTAATGAAGCCAATTTACAAAATGATCAAATGATCATCAGCACCTCTGCCGATCATCTGCAAATCGAACCGTTGATCGAACGTTTTAAAAAAGTTGCTGCCGGTAATAATACAGTTACCTTTGTCGGTTCAGCCGCAGGTAACAGTGAGAAAAAGGAACTGACCATGACCTGGGGCGAGCTGCACCATAGCGCCAAAGGGATGGCTGCTATTTTGCAAGGAAGAGGTATTAAGCCCGGTAACCATATTGCCTTGCTGGGGCCAACTACCTATAAACTGGTTACGGCCATTCAGGCGGTTCTATTGTGCGGGGCCAGTGTCAGCATGCTGCCGATACCAATGCGTTTTAGTTCAGTGGAAGAGTTTGCCAACCAAACGCGCAGCCTGATGAAACATGGTGATATCGATCTCTTGCTCTTAGATCCAGACCTGGCTGCATATCACGAAACAAAACCTGGAGATCCTCTGGTGATGCTGTTAAGCGAGCTGGAGCCGGCGAAAGGTAAGCCGTCGGCCAGTGACTACTTAGAGATTGCCTATGATCCGGAAAGATTAGCCGTCTTACAATTTACTTCAGGATCAACTTCCAGCCCTAAGGGGGTAATGTTGCCTAACCGAATTCTTGAAGCTAACATATTTGGGATGATTGATGCTGCTCAGATAGTGCCCGAAGATATTTTTGTTTCCTGGCTTCCGCTTTACCACGATATGGGCCTGGTTGGACTCCTGATCGTGCCGATGACCATCGGTTGCTCCCTGGTGCTCGCTGCCCCCCAGGATTTCTTAGGCCGTCCCGCTGACTGGCTGCGCTGGATGAATGATTACAAAGCGACTGTTACTTCAGGTCCTAATTTTTCGTGGGTCCTCGCTGCCCGGGCGTTCAAACGGATGACCGACAAGGAAGAAAAATTGGATTTATCAAGGATCAAACTTGCCTTAAACGGTGCCGAGCCGGTTGATCCTGCTGTTGTTGAGACTTTAATTGAAACTGCCAAACCTCACGGGTTCAGGGGCGAGGCTGTCTTTTGTGCCTTTGGGATGGCTGAACTGTCGCTGGGCGGTACTTTCCCGCCACCTTTAAGGGGGATGGCGATTGATACGGTAGATCGCAGCACTTTAGAAGAGGAAAAAATTGCCAAGCCTGTGCCTCCCGGCAGCAAGGGCTCAAGAAGCTTCCCATTGCTGGGAACGCCAATTCCCGGCTTGGAAATGCGCATCGCAGATCCGTCAAGCGGTCAGATTCGTGGTCTGCGCGAGGTTGGCGAGCTTGAAATAAGGGGAACTTCGGTAATGGCCGGGTATTACAAGCGTCCGGATTTAAATGAAGATCTCTTTCATGAAGGATGGCTGAGAACCGGCGATCTTGCTTACTTTGTTGAAGGACCCAGCGGCGGCAATCCGGAACTGATCCTCTGCGGCCGGATCAAGGATGTGATCATTATTTCCGGACGTAATATTTTCCCTGAAGACATCGAACGCGCGATTGGATCTGTTGAAGGGGTGCGCGCCGGTAACGTAATCGCTTTCGGGGTTGAAGGTGATAAACGCAAGGAAACTTTAGTGGTTGTGGCGGAAGCGCGCACGGACAACTATGAGGAATTAAAAAAAGCAGTACGGCAGCAGGTGGTTGGTGTTGTTGGTTTTCCACCGCGCGATATTGTCCTGGTGCAGCCGGGCACATTGCCTAAGACCAGTTCCGGCAAGCTGCAGCGCACCCTATGCCGTAAACAGTATTTAGATCAGGAGCTGCAGGTTTTGGAAGGTTAAGCTTAATCATCAAAGGGATCACAAAGAAGCGCGGTCGTAAACCGCGCTTCTTTGCAGCTCACTGACGTTTTAATCTTAAAGGCTAACTAACAGCAGCGTGATGCCCAGCCCCGCCAGCATCACGATCAGAAGCAAAGGTAAAAGTGGCAGAACAATACCCCGTAAATCTTCTTTAAAATACTCCTTGGTTAGCGCAAAACAGGGGTGAGCCGGGGAAATAATATGACCGGCAGCTGAGCTGGCGTAAAGGTAAGCTGCGTAAGAACTATAAGCTAAAGCGCTGTCATTTGGAAGCAGCGGTATAAACATCGGAAATATAACGGCAACACTGGCCGAGTTATCGCCGGTAAGCATCCCGACCAGAAAAGGTATAAAAATGATCAATACTATGATTGGGATGCCTTGACTTAAAATAAGGTTGGTCATATCGATTAGAACCGCCGACTCTTCAAGCATCTCCTTGTAGATCATTATTCCGAT
>CAYGHB010000325.1:0-2236 GCA_964349375.1 uncultured Syntrophomonadaceae bacterium
GAAGCATCCTGTATTATAACCGGGTACGGAGTGGGCGGGGGGATCATGGCGGTGCCTTTCCTGGCAGCGCAAAACGGACTGTTGGTGACCCTGCTGATTATCGCGGTCGCTTACTGTTTTTCTGTGCTGTTGCACCTGATGATTGCCGAAATGTGCTCGGGCGAAGAGGGCTCGGTGCAGATTGTCGAGCTATTTCGCAAGTATCTATTTAAAGGGCGTTTTGAAAATCTTTTTACCTGGCTCTTCTTTGCCCTGCTGTTGGTGATTCTGCTTTCCAACATGGCAGCTTATATTGTTGGTGGCGGTGAAATCCTGGTCAATCTGCTCGGCCTTCCACTGTGGGTTGGCAAGCTGCTTTTCTATCTCGTTGCGGCGGGAGTGGTTTTTTTCGGGCTCAAAGTGTTGGGGATCAGCGAAAAGTACGCCGTAGCGGCCATCGCGCTAATATTTATTGTGCTGGCGGTGGTATCGCTGGGCCAGCCTTTTCAGCCGCTGACCCTGGTAGGGCCGCTTGGCAATTTAACGCTGGCTCTTTTCGGGATGATCATGTTTGCCTTTGCCTCGTTCTTTTCGATCCCCCAGGCGGTGGAAGGGCTGGCATGGAATAAAAAGTTAATCCCCAGGGCGGTTTTTGCCGGGATCGGCCTGAACCTGGTTTTTGTCTTGATTATTACCTTTTTTGCTTTATCCGTATCAGAGACAGTTACCGAAGTAGCCATTATCGGTTGGTCGGCGGCGGTTGGCGGCTGGGCGGCGGTGCTTGGCTCGGTTTTTGTTTTCCTGGCCATGCTGACTACCTATTGGTCGCTCTCTTATGCCCTGGTGGTGATTATCCGCGAGCGGGTTGGCTGGTCGGAAAGACTCTCCTGGCTGGCGGCAACGCTACCGACGCTGGCGATCGGGCTGGCGGGAGCAGCAACATTTTTAAGCCTGATGCGCCTGGTTGGCGGCGGGATAGCTGTGGTAGTGGCGCTGCTGCTGATCCCTGCTTATCGGGCATCAAGAAACAGCCGGGCTGCAGATTTGCAGACAACCGGTGTCAGTATCGGCGCCTGGGGCGGCACTGTCTTCCAGGTGCTGGTTGTCCTGGCTTATCTGCTGACCGCGGTAGGCTCCTTCGTAGAGATTTAACAGTTGCGGTCAACCGGACCATGAGCGCTGAATAAAGCTTTTCCTGCTTATTAAGCACTTTTCACAGAACAGCAGGTAGGTTGCTTTTCCAAAGAAGCGGTGTTATAGTATAACTATAATGCAACCAAAATATAACTGGCAGGATTAGAGCGATGGTTAATTTAACAATCAGAAATATCCCCGAAGCAATCATGAATAAGCTGCGAAAACGGTCAGCCGCTGAGAGACGAAGCCTCAACAGCGAGGTTTTGGTGTTACTTGAAAAGGGCTTAATCGGGTACGCTCCTCAACAAGAATTTGAACAGGTTACTGTTGAGGCTCAGGCTGATCTTTGGAAAATGCTTTCCGGTCAGTGGGATGATCCCCGTTCTGCTGCAGAAATTGCCTCTGAAATCATCTCGACCAGAACCAGAGGGCGGGAGGTAGAATTTTAAAGTTGATTCTGCTTGATACAGACATTTGTATTTACATCCTGCGTGGTAACAATAAAGTAATTGAAGAAAGAAGAAAGTATCCTGATCAGGTAGCAGTTTCCTTTATCACCTTAGCTGAGCTATATTACGGTGCAGAAAAATCAGCTAACCCGCTAAAAAACCGCTCTCTTATCGAACAATTTTTATTAACGCTTGCTGTAATTCACTCTGACAACCAGATCATGCAGCGATTTGGAACGCTAAAAGCAGAGCTTGAGAGTTTAAGCAAACCACTGGCCGATGCCGATTTGTTGATCGCTGCTACAGCTTTAGAGAAGTGCAATCTTCTTGTAACCGACAATGTAAAACATTTTAAGCGAATCGAGGATTTAGCGCTGGCAAACTGGGTAAGTTGATTAAGAACTGCGGCTGCTGAGACTTTACCCTTCCCCGATCCTTTGGTTCCTTCATAAAACCTGCCTATTTTCTTCACAGGATCTTCATAATTTAGTTCTATAATACAGACAGGTTCAATAATGAAAGGAGTGTTTTTGATGTCTAAAAAGTTATTAGTTACAACGTTGCTTGTTGTTTTGGCCCTAACCATGATTGCTCCTGTGGCAGCTTTGGCCCAGGAGAGCGATCCGGAACTGGAATCCCTCTTTGAGCAGATGCACCAGTTGCGGGTGAAG
>CAYGHB010000326.1:0-2230 GCA_964349375.1 uncultured Syntrophomonadaceae bacterium
CGGTTGTACCGATCAGCCTGCTGATCATGATAATGGGGTAATTCCAGATGACCAGGATCTCCGGGAGGATGTTTTGCCGGAAGAGATCAGCGCCTGGGTGGAGGACTCTCTGACACTTTTCCTTGGTCAAACGCGAATTCATAATGGCAAGCTCTACCTGCTTGTTACTTATGGAGAGAAACCGACCGGTGGCTACTTAGTTGAGATAACTGATATTACAGAAAGAGATGATCACCTGGAAGTGACGATAAACTTTACCGACCCGGCCGAAGATGAGATGGTTACCCAGGCCTTAACCTATCCTTATGAACTTGTAGTGATTGATGATCCGGGTTTGCCCGTTGATTTTGTAGCCACGGGGTCCCAGGAGTATCTGCCCACCCTTTATGGTCTTGAATACCTGCCCGTCGGCAATTACGGATCAGAGTGGATCAGGGTTTTCAGACCTCTGCCGGGCGATCAGGTCGAAAATAGTATCATCGTGGAGGGTATTGGCAATGTTTTCGAAGGCAACATCCAATACCGGCTGTTGGATGCCGGGGGGATAATCCTTGCCGAAGGTTTTACCACAGCAATGATGGGCGACTGGGGGTTTTACAGTTTTGAATTGGCAGCAAGTGGCTTAGTGAGCGGTTCCGCCATTTTGCTCGAGCTTTTTACTGAGAGTGCTAAGGATGGCAGCATCGAAAACCTGGTCAGCATAGAGCTTACAGTTAAATAAGTACTGGTTGGAGAAGACAGAGACAGTATTGCCTTCGCTTCCATATCTAGATATAATGACCCTGTAATCAGTCAATGGATATCTGTTTCAGGTATCCCTTGATTCTTAATTAAAGTGGTCTACAACACAGCACTAATCAAATAGATATTGGAGGCGGGTAAGATGGCAATTGCAAAAGTTGTGGTAGCCCTTGGCGGTAACGCCTTACAGCGCAAGGGAGCGCCGGCAACGGCCGATGCTCAGCTTGAGGTTGTTAAAAAGACTGTTGAATATATAGCCGAGATGAGCAGACTTGATTACGAACTGGCGATCGTGCACGGCAACGGCCCCCAGGTGGGCAACATTGTTCTGGCCAGCGAGGCAGCCTCTGATGTAGTGCCGGTCATGCCCTTCGATGTGTGTGGTGCGATGAGCCAGGGTTATATTGGTTACCATATTCAGCAGGCGCTGCGGCATGCCCTGCAGAAAAAAAATAGGAATGTGCCGGTTGTGACGATCATTACCCAGGTTGTGGTCGATGAAAACGATCCGGCTTTTAAAAATCCGACCAAGCCGATTGGACCTTTTTACAGCGAGGAAGAAGCCAAGTTGATCGAGGCTGAAAAAGGCTACATCCTGAAGGAAGATTCCGGTCGCGGCTGGCGCAGGGTGGTTGCCTCGCCGATGCCGAAGCGGATTGTGGAGTTTTCCTGCTTAAAGGAACTTTGGGATACTACCATAGTTATTACCGCAGGAGGCGGGGGGATCCCGGTAGTCGAAAACAAAGACGGTTCCCTGCGGGGAGTGGCTGCAGTGATTGATAAGGATCTGGCTGCGGCGCGCCTTGCTGATGATATCGGCGCAGATGTTTTGATGATCCTCACTGAGGTGGATAAAGTATCTCTTAACTTCAATAAGCCGGATCAAAAAGAACTGGACCAGGTGAGTGTGGAAGAGGCCAAGCATTACATCGCTGACGGCCATTTTGCCCCTGGTAGCATGCTGCCGAAGGTGCAGGCGGCGGTAAACTTTGTTAAGGATAACCCCGGCAAGAAGGCGATTATCACTTCGCTCTACAAGGCGCTCGATGCGCTGGAGGGCAAGACGGGAACAATTATCAGCTAAACTGACAGACCAGTTTATGCTCTCAAGTTGATGATCCGATCGGTCTATTGATCACTCGGGCGGTTTTTAAGGGTGGCTTCTTGGCTGGTTTTATAGTAGAATGAATGGAAAGAAAAATAGGATGTCTTTACATTAGCAATTTTGCTTTTTTGCAATTTCCAAGGAGGCACTAACATTGAAAAAAGTCAGGAAACCGGTAACATTTCTACTTGTCATCTTGATCATTTTTATGATTATCTTCCAGGGGTCGGCGGTCTTTGCCGCCAGCCGTTTTCAGGAGGTAATGACCCGTTTTACCAATATCTTTACCCACACTGGAAGGGTGGAGCATGAGCACAGCTATGCTTTTGATGGTGGTATGGCGGCTTTCTTCGCTGCCGGGATGGGTTCGGCCAGCGGGGTGCA
>CAYGHB010000327.1:0-2226 GCA_964349375.1 uncultured Syntrophomonadaceae bacterium
ACAACAGTCATATTCATCGCCCTGGCCCGGCGGGCAACCTCGCTGCCGATCCGCCCCATCCCAACCACACCGAGGGTTTTTTTATTCAGTTCCACCCCGGTATAGGCGGAACGGTCCCACTCACCCCGTTTAACGGAGCTATCAGCCCCCGCAATATTACGGGCCAGCGCCGTAAGCATGGCAATAGTCAGTTCAGCCGTGGAAATAGTGTTGCCGTGAGGAGCGTTGAGCACTATAATGCCCTTCTCCGTCGCTTTTTCAACATCAATGTTGTCTACGCCAACCCCGGCCCGACCGATCACCTTAAGGTTGGTGCCGGCTTCAATCACCGCGGCGTTAACCTTTGAGCGACTGCGTACCACCAGGGCATCATACTTAACAATTTCAGCCACCAGCTGTTCCGGAGTAAGTTCCGGCTTATAATCGACCTCTACACTTTCTCTTAAAACCTTTAGACCTTCTTCGGAGAGGGAATCGCTGACCAATACTTTCAATCCTGACACCTCCATTTGTAAATATAGCTGTGTATTTGTGTTTTTAATATACCATAGATTACCGATGGCTGGAAATATGCAAAGGAGTTATAATAACAAAAAGGAGTTTGATAAAGATGACCCGGATCGTGACCATGGCCTTGGTGTTCATACTAGTCTTTACTGCAAGCGGATGCGGGACAACGTTTAAGAATGGTTGGGGTGAAAAGATGCCTGCAGCAGAGCGGCCTGATGATTTTACTCTTACTTTATCCTGGTTCACAGGCCACATGGCCTATGAAGAAGACATGTACAGCTACGGCATCACCATTGGACCAGCCGAAGAAGGACTCTTTACCTACCGGTCCGGAGACCGGCTCTGGCAGTTATCAGAAAACTTTCCTTTAACAGACCAGGATCTTGATTTGTTTTATCAAAGGCTTTTCGAAATGGGTGCGTTTAAAAGTGGCCGCAAGAGCGGCGATCCGATCGACGGAGGGCCGGTTATCGATATTGCCATAACTGCAGGCGGTCGTCAATATGCTTTTCCCATCTATTCAGAGGCAGCCGCAGCAGAGCGGAGTCTGATGGACAAAATATTACAAGAAACAGAAGAGCTTGTACCCGTTGAGCTTTGGGACGAAATGAACAGATTGCGCAATTTAAGCTACGACTATGGCGACTGATTGTGATCCAGCTTGATAGCCCCTTCAGCGCAGTGCTCCTGGCAGCAGTAGCAGCGGATGCATTCGTAGAGATCAAATTCCGGGATGCCGCAACTGCAGTCAATCACCCGTAGTGGACAGTTTTCCGCACAGATGCCGCATTCGATACAAAACTCCGGATCAACTTTTGGGTAGGGACGGCGGGCATAGAGCAGGTTTCTAAAATAGGCCAGCGGAAAACTGGCGATCATCCGACTGATCTGGCCGTGGCCGCCGGGACCGCGATCAAAGTCTTTAACCACGCTTTCTTCCAGTTTTAACCCCCTGATTTCTATATCTTCAAGGAATGCTCCCGGTAGCTTCAGCTGCCTTGCCGCTGCAATAGTGGTAACCTGCGCGGGTAGAAAACCGGTGATCTCGGCTGCAACGCTGTCGAGTGCCAGAGCGTTGGTCGAGACCAGCAACAACCCCAGCTGCCTCGGTTTGCCGCGCCGTGGGCCGGTGCCTTCCATCGCCACAATCGCATCCAAAATCGAAAGGGCCGGTTTGACCGCAAGGTAAATATCGATCAGCAGGTGGGAAAAATCTAAAGGCAAGGGGTGCTCCATGTGGTAGCGCTTTTTAATTTTGCCAAAGAGCAGGCCATAATTATTCTTCACCGCTCCGGTGAGACCGGTTAAGGCATGGGTTTTTAGCTTTGCCGCGTTGATGATCAGATCTACCTGATCCAGTTCACGGGCCAGTGGGATCACCCTATCCCCCGAACCGGTTACAGCGTGCTCTTTGCAGTCCGTGAAAATTAGAGCTTTTGCACCGGTCTGGTCGATGATCTCCTGCAGCCCCGCTTTTTTCAGGGTTTCTATTTGATCATCATTACCGGGGTTATCGCCGATAAAAACCTCTCCCCCCGCTTCCTGCACCATTTCTACCAGGATCCTGATCACGACCGGATGGGTGGTTACCGCCTCAGCGGGAGCAGCAGCGGCAAGCAGGTTAGGTTTGATCAACACCTTTTGCGCTGGGGCAACAAATGCCTTAAGTCCTCCAAAGGGCTGCAGCGTTTTGCGCAGCGCTTCCCGGACTTCATT
>CAYGHB010000328.1:0-2221 GCA_964349375.1 uncultured Syntrophomonadaceae bacterium
ACCTCGCGCTGCTGGTTGAGCACATCGTCGTAATCAAGCAGGCTGCGCCTGATTTCAAAGTTGCGCGCCTCCACTTTCTTCTGGGCGTTTTCTATCCCCCGGCTGACCAAAGGGTGATCGATTGGAATCTCTTCATCAATGCCGAAGCGATCCATTAGCGAAGCAATATTCTCGCCGCCGAAAAGGCGCATCAGGTCGTCCTCCAGCGATACAAAAAACTGAGACGACCCGGGGTCGCCCTGGCGACCGGAACGGCCGCGCAGCTGGTTGTCAATCCTGCGACTTTCATGCCGCTCGGTGCCCAGAACGTGCAGGCCGCCCAGCTTCAGCACTTCCTGCCGTTGTTCCTCCGTTTCCTTCAGCGCTCCGGGGTAAAATTCCGCAAATTGCTGCTGCCAGCGGATCTTAGCTTCAGCGTCGAGTGCCGAATCTTCCGCCCCGTAAATATTATGCAGTTTTTCCCGGACCAGAAACTCAGGGTTACCGCCTAAGATGATGTCAGTGCCCCTTCCGGCCATGTTGGTCGAAATAGTTACCGCGCCTCGGCGCCCGGCCTGGGCTATGATATAGGCTTCCCTGGAGTGGTTTACGGCGTTTAAGACCTCGTGCTCAATTTCCTGCCGCTTCAGCATCTTACTGAGCATCTCTGATTTTTCAACCGAAATGGTTCCTACCAGCACCGGCTGCCCGTGCTCCTTGAGCCTGATGATCTCGTCAGCCACCGCCTTGAACTTTGCCCGCTCGGTCTTGTAGATCAGGTCGGATTCTTCGTCCCTGATCATTGGCCTGTTGGTCGGAATTGAGACCACATCCATACCGTAAATCTTGCGGAATTCCTCCTCCTCCGTCGCCGCCGTGCCGGTCATCCCGGCGATTTTTGCGTACATCCGGAAGTAGTTCTGAAAGGTCACCGAGGCTACTGTGCGGGTAGCAGCCTGAACCTGGACCCCTTCCTTGGCCTCGATCGCCTGGTGCAGCCCGTCTGAGTAGCGGCGGCCGGGCATCAGACGCCCGGTAAATTCGTCGACAATTACAACTCTGCCGTCCTGCACGATATAATCAACATCACGCTCGAAGAGCGAGTAAGCTTTGATCAGCTGATCAAAATAGTGGCGGTGCTCGGAGGCCACTTCCGATTCGCGCTCGTCGAGTTCATCCTCCTCATCAGCCTGATCTTTTCCCAGCCGCAACAGCTTTAGGAGTTCGGGATTGAGCTTCTCCAGCTCACGGTATCCCTTATCCTTAATATCGGCCAGACGGGTTGCCTCATCGATTATGTAATAGAGCTCTTCGTCAAACTGGTTTAGCCGTTTCTCTGTCATCAGGCGCTGTTTGGTTCGCTCCACCAGTTTTTCAGCGCCCGGCTCCTTCAGCAGCTTTAAAAGTTTTTTGTTTTTCGGTGACCCGCGCCGAGCTAAAAGCAGCTTCTCTGCCGCCGCCTCCCGTTCCTCGGCGTCAAGGTCTTCACGGGCAGCGGTCAGTAGATCGTTTACAAACCGCCCCTGCTTTTTAATCAGCTGCTCGACTTCATTTCTCCAGCGGCCGTAATCTTCCTGTGCTTCAACCCGGCTGCTGATGATCAGCGGGGTTCGCGCTTCATCGATCAGGATGCTATCCACTTCGTCGACGATGGCGTAATTAAGCTTCCGCTGCACCATCTCTTCCTGGTAGAGAACCATGTTATCGCGCAAGTAATCGAAGCCAAGCTCATTGTTGGTTGCATAGGTGATATCGCAGGCATAGTTTTCCCGACGCTCCGGCGGCTCCAGCCCTTGCACGATCAGCCCCACGCTTAACCCCAGATATTCAAAGATCACACCCATCCACTCGCGGTCGCGACGGGCCAAATAATCGTTAACCGTAACAATGTGCACTCCCATGCCGCTGAGCGCATTGAGGTATGCTGGCAGGGTGGCCACCAGGGTTTTACCTTCCCCGGTTTTCATCTCGGCGATGCGGCCCTGGTGCAGCACAGAGGCACCCAGCACCTGAACATCAAATGGCCTGAGACCAATTTTCCGCTCTGCCGCCTCCCGGACCAGGGCAAAGGCTTCCGGCGCCAGATCGTCTAAGCTTTCGCCTTCTGCCAGCCGTTTTTTGAACTTTTCCGTCTGGCGGGGAAAATCTTCATCATTTAAGGCAGCAGCCCACTCAGCCAGCCCGTTAACCTCGTCCACAATCTTCTGCAGTCGTTTGATTTCTTTTTCGTTTGGATCTCCGA
>CAYGHB010000329.1:0-2219 GCA_964349375.1 uncultured Syntrophomonadaceae bacterium
GCTTTGGTTCCCCTTCAATCCGGGGGAGGATTCCCTCTCCCCTGGAGGGAGAGGGTTAGGGTGAGGGGGAGATTTTGCACTCACCGGCGGTGATTATACCCTTTCTAAGGTGACGTGGTATATCGGCACCGTTTTACCCCCGAGCCGGGTTTTGTAAATCTCCCGCCCTTTGAGAAAATCAAAGATCTGCTTACCTCGTTCGATACTGTCCCTGATACAAAATATTTTTGCCAGCAAACCAACACTAAGTGAGTGATATTCACTGTCGTAGCCGCTATTATAAAGATATATTCTATCCTGATAATCGAAGTAGAGCACGGCAGCAACAGTACGTCCCTCAACCTCCAGCAGGCCGAAGCGGACCAGTCCCGATTCAGCTGCTGCTATGATCAGATGCCGGAAAAATTTATCCATCTCACCTATCATAAAGTCTTGTTTTTCAGGGTTCTGGAGGAATAAATCCATGAATAAAGGGATAAAGCTGATAACTTCATCTTTTTCTGCCAGGTACTTATAGCTAAAACTCTGAGTCTCATTTTCGAGCTTCCGGATCTTGCGTCTCACTTCATGGCGCTGCTTTTTATGCAGGCCGTCAAGGTATGATTCCCAACTACCGGAAAGATAAATTTCCGATGAAGAATTCTCTTCCTCAAAGAAACCCATCCAGTCTTTAAATTGTTTATCTGTAAAAAAGCTGCTGAAGACCACCGCTTCTGGACGCTGGCTAAATAGTTCCAGCCTCTTGATGCCGCTGTGCTCAAGTGTCTCTAAAAGTGCTTGGAAATATATTTTTTCTTTTCCCGGCATAATAATAAAATCAAGATAGTCGCAGACGTCGGGACTGCCAAGCAGTGATGCGATTGAACCTTTATTTTTCAGGGGGGCGATACCCACCAGGATTCCTTCAGTCCAGACCGAAAACAAAAATAGCTCATACTCTTCCCCGAAGTGCTCCCACCAGGTTTGCAGCCAAAAGGGCAAGACAAAAACCGAAGGCCACTGAAGATTAAAGCGCCGATCGGTTAAGTAATTTGTCAGTGAGGCAAAATCTTCTTTTCTGATTTCATAGACTGTCTGGGCCAAAAATTATTACTTCCTTATCTATCAATAATAAATTTCTCTTTTTAAATTTTAGCTATTTCAGGTATATAACGATATGGATCAGGCCGCTATTCCACTTGCGATCATATTTAAGCCCCAGTTTATCAATCAGCCTGAAAACGTGCAGGTTATCGGGCAGAACATCGGCGGTAAAGGTATGCAGTCCCTGGCTTTTGGCCACAGAAACAAGGTAGGAGAGAAGCTCAAACCCGATTCCTTTGCTCTGGAAATCATCGCGCACCACTATAGAGAGCTCCGCAGAAAGGCTATTTTCACCGATGCAATACTGGGCGAGGCCGGCCACTAAATCCTGGCCATGAGAACTACTAATTGCCAGAATAGCCATCTCCCTGGTGTAATCAATAATCACAAAATGTTTCTGCAGCTCGGTATGAGGGAGGTGGCGGCGAATTGATAAGAAGCGGCGATAGATGCTTTTATCAGAGAGGCTGTAATGAAAATCTTTTATTAAAGGTTCATCACTGATTTTTACCGGACGCAGCAGAATTTGCACGCCCTGCTTCGTGGTCCGGAATGATTCCAGATGTTCTGGATATTCACCCTTCTCTCCCGGCAAGAATGCCTGGTCGGGGTAGATCAGGGCCCGCTTTTTGGCTTCTTCAATTAACCAGGGGCGAAATTTTGGGTGAGCGATGGCAATCAGCGACATGGCCCGTTCGCGAATATTCTTACCATGCAAATAAGCGATACCGTACTCGGTGACCACATAATGCAGGTCGCCCCTGGTAAGGGTAACTCCGGCCCCCTCTTTCAGCGCCGGAACAATGCGCGAAGCCTCGTCATCCCTGGTGGTTGACTGCATTGCCAAAATGTTTTTACCTTCCGGCGCAAGCACCGCTCCACGCATAAAGTTGGCCTGGCCGCCAATACCGCTGTAAAAAACGCTGCCGAGCGATTCAGCAGAAGCCTGACCGCTTAAATCAATTTCCAGGGCACTGTTGATTGCCGTCATCCGGTTGTGCCCGGCTATGACCAAGGGGCTATTAGTGTAGTCAATCTCTTTAAAAAGAATAGCCGGGTTATCATCGATGTATTCATAGGTTTTTTGAGTGCCCATGCAGAAAGAGGCAACAAGTTTGCCGCGGTTGCGGTTTTTC
>CAYGHB010000330.1:0-2199 GCA_964349375.1 uncultured Syntrophomonadaceae bacterium
GCGCCGATTTCGGACCAATACCAGGAAAACGGCAGAGAACTTCAACCAGCCGTTTCAAGGCTCCGGGGTAGGCCATTTAAAACATACCAGGCGGCAGGTTAAGGCCCCCGGCTAACTTTTGCATCTCTTCTGCCACCATATCGTCAACCCTTTTGAAAGCTTCGTTGACAGCGGCAACAATCATATCCTCCAGCATTTCACGGTTATCCTCACTGATCGCTTCCGGATCAATCTGCAACGAAACAAGACTCTTTGTGCCGCTGGCTACCACCCTGACCGCGCCGCCACCGCTTGTTGCTTCAACTGTTTTAGCGGCAATGGCTTCCTGCATGCGACTCATTTCAGACTGAGCTTTCTGCAGCTGTTTCATCATCTTGTTCATTCCACCATTTGACATTAGGTAAAGCCTCCTTCTTTAGTGTCAGTGTTCGATAATTTTTCCGCCAAAAATCTTTTGCGCCTCTTCCGCACTGATCCCCTTTTGCTCCGACGAAGAAGCCGGAGCTGAAGCGTGCGGGCTCTTTTGCTGATCCTGAGTCGGTGTTATTTTAGTTTCTTTCGCCTGCGGCTGCTCAGCCTGACGGGGCGCAGCTTTTGTTTCAGGCTTTAGCGCAGCTTGTGGCTGCTCTCCTGTTTCGGCCTTGACCTGCATCTCGAGACTGAAAAAATTAGAAAGGACCCCCTCAAGCAGTTTGCGGTGACTCTCCTCCATAATGCGCAGACGGTGGATGTCATACTCCGGAGCGTATAGCAACTTAACCATATGCCCGCGGCAGTCAGAGATATAGGCCGGCTCGAGCCAGGCAGCAGTGGTTTTTTGCCGCTTTTTAATCTCTTCCAGCAGATCAGGCCAGGCTGCGCGTAATCCCGCGAGGCGATCACCGTTCGCCATCTCACCAGATGCTGGAGCAGATTCTTCAAAGGGGGTTATTACCTGATCAGTTTTAGCGGCTGCTTCGACCTCTGCAGCTGGTGTTTCAGTTGTTTCACGAACTGCTTCACTTTTATCCGCTTTTACCACGGCGGGTTGAGCATCAGGTTGCGCCGCAACTTCACCTTGTGCTTTCTCAACTAGCTGCTGATCCAGGTGCAGGCCGGGAGCCGGCTGCAACCTGCCGTGCAAAACCCGCAACAGTCTGATAAAGGAAATTTCTAAGATATACTGCGGAAAGTGGGCATGACGCAGCTCGCCGGCGGCCTGGTGTAAGAGCTCGATTGCATCAAGCAGCAAGCTGCGGTTCAGGTTTTGGCTGATGCTCGCAAGAAGCGCTTCCAAACCGGAAAAGCCTTTATGATCTCTTCCGCCGGCCGGTTTATCAAGCAGAAGGCGGCTGAATATATAGGTCAGATCGCGCATGAAAAGCGTCAGATCCCGGCCACTGTAAATCACTTCATTAATTATTTTCAACCCGCTATCCAGGTCATTATCAAAGGCGGCCTTTGCCAGGGCAGCCACTGTTTCCGCCCTGGTGGAGCCGGTAACAATACGCACCTGTTCATCACTGATCAGCTCTTCACCGTAAGCAGCACACTGCTCAAGGATTCCCAAAGCATCGCGCAGCGAGCCCTCGGAAAGCCGGGCAATCAGCTCAACCGCCTCATCCTCAGCCTGCCAAGCTTCCTCTTTAAGGATCAGCTGCAGACGGCTGCTGATCTGATCGGTGGTCAGCAGGTGAAAGTCAAAACGCTGGCAGCGCGAAACAATAGTTGCCGGAAGACGGGAAGGATCGGTGGTGGCAAGAATGAAAACCACATTTTGCGGAGGTTCTTCGAGGGTTTTTAAAAAAGCATTACAGGCCTCGGGGGTGAGCATATGTGCTTCATCGATGATGTATACTTTAAAACGGCTTTCGCCGCTGGCGAAACGGGACCTTTCGCGCAGTTCCCTTATTTCGTCAATGCCCCGGTTGGAAGCAGCATCCATTTCAATAACATCGAGTGACACCCCGGCGGCAATATTTAAACAGGGGATGCATTTTCCGCAGGGCTCAGCCGTGGGGTAGGTGGTGCAATTCATGGCCCGGGCCAGGATTTTTGCCGCTGTGGTCTTACCGGTGCCACGGGGACCACAAAAAAGGTAGGCGTGGGCCAGCCGATCGCTTAAGAGGGCATTGCTGAGCGTACGGGTAATATGCTCCTGCCCGGTCATGTCGCTAAAAGTAAGCGGTCTGCGGCGTCTGTATAAGCTTAGGTAAGTCA
>CAYGHB010000331.1:0-2175 GCA_964349375.1 uncultured Syntrophomonadaceae bacterium
AGATCCAGACAAAGGTATGAAGGCCCATCTCAATCACAACCGGCCAGGCCAGGATCAAAATGCTTTTAACCGGCCGGAAAGGCGCAAGCTCTCCGGCAGCGAGCTCAGCCTGACCGGCAGGTTTTTTACGCAATAAGTTAAACTTTTTCAGATTCATCTTTCAACCACCAAAAAAGGATAAAAACATAAATCGAGAAGGAACTAATGCATCCCTTCTCTGTCGAAGCCTCTGCCACTAATCTGCCTAACTTGATTAATTACACCCTAAGATTACCCGATAAAAGGGATTTTTGTCAAAACCAAAATTTACTTCAGATAAAACGAAAAATTCAACTTTTTGCCGATACTTATTTACTTTACCGGCGTTTTGGTGTTATTATTAAGGCAACATTTTATTTATTATGATAACTTCAGTAGTCTTGGCTATTTTCAATAGCAACTTCTTCCAAAGAAGGTGATCAAATCTAATGTTTATAGTATTTGTTCAAAATGTTACCCTGCTGGTTTCAGCCATCGCTGTTTACACCCTGATCATCCAGCGCTGGCAAAAAGGAAGCCTTTATTACTCGGTCTATTCCGGCCTACTTTTCGGTATCGCAGCCACCCTGGGGATGCGGATGCCTTTTGTTTTAGAGCCCGGTATTATCTTCGACGGTCGCTCAATCATCCTGAGCATCGGCGCTTTATTGTGCGGCCCCCTGACCGCCGGCATTGCCGCTTTAATCAGCGCTATCTACCGTCTCTACATAGGTGGAGCCGGGATGATTGTGGGGCTGGCAACTATTGTTTTGGCCACGCTATTTGGCACAGCCTTTTACTATCTGAATCGGCGCTACAAGTATCTGCTGAACGTATTAAACCTGATTATCTTCAGCCTGCTTCTGCATCTAATCATGCTTTATCTCTTCACCCTCATCCCGGATCTAAGCACTGAAATTGTTTTAAATCAGCTTGCCCCGCCCATACTGTTACTCTATCCCCCGGCAACCTTGATTATGGTCTACCTGATTATCGGGCAGGAATCAAGAATTGAAGGAGAAAATAAACTAAGGGATAACGAACGACGTTTAAGAAAAACTCAGGAAATTGCCAACATCGGCAGCTGGGAACTTGATGTGCCCACCGGAGTGCTTACCTGGTCGCCAAAAGTCTTCTCTATTTTAGGCATTGATGCTAAACTGCTCAAACCAAATTACGACCTTTTTCTTGATCTGGTCCATCCGGAAGACCGATCAGCAGTGCATCAAGCTTATCGGGATTCTGTTCATGAGGGCAAAGGCAACTATGAAATACAACACCGCATTATTCGCATGGATAATACAGAGGAGCGCCATGTTCACGAGATATATGAACACATCAAGGACCACACTGGTGCTATTATCCGCTCTGTGGGCATGATTCAGGATATTACCGAACAAAAGATATATGAGCAAAAACTTGAATATATCAGCTTGCACGACCAGTTGACTAACCTCTACAACCGTAATTATTTCGATGCAGAACTGCACCGCCTGGAGAAAAGCCGAGAATACCCGATAACCATAATTTCGGCCGATCTGGATGGACTGAAGCTGATCAATGACACCTTTGGCCACAGTAAAGGCGATGAGATGCTGATCGCCAGCGCCAATGCCTTAAGAAACTCACTTCGCCAAAGTGATATCCTGGCCCGGATCGGCGGCGATGAGTTTGGCGCTATTTTACCAAACACCGATACTGCCAGCGGCGAGGCAATCTATAACCGCATCCTCGAAAACATCAAAATATTCAACCTGGGCCATGCTGGTTTGACCTTAAGTCTATCGGTCGGCCTGGCTACTGCCGACAGCGCGGAAGAAACAGATTTACACGAATTACTCAAAATCGCTGACGAGTACATGTACCGCGAAAAGCTTTATCATGGCAGCAGCATGCGCAACCAGATTCTGCAATCCTTAATGACGGCCCTGGCAGAACGCGACTTTATCGCTGAGGGCCATGCCGACCGAGTTTATGAACTGAGCTACAAAATGGGCGTCAAAGCAGGACTAAGTTCAAGTCAACTTTCCGACCTGGCCCTGTTATCAAAAGTGCACGACCTGGGCAAAGTGGGCATCCCGGATCAAATCTTATTTAAGCCGGGGCCGCTAAATAACGAAGAGTGGAAAAATATGAAAATGCATCCGGAAAAAGGTT
>CAYGHB010000332.1:0-2174 GCA_964349375.1 uncultured Syntrophomonadaceae bacterium
CCGCCATCATTACTTCGGGAACATACATGTCGCCTTTCTTGAAACGGTCTCCTACCACGTTCATCCCGCTGATCAGTCCCTGGTTGATAATCTCTGAAGGTTTTATTCCTTCGTCAACCAGCTTCTGGGTCAACTCGCCGGCTTTCGCCGCGTTGCATTCGATTATGGCTCCCGCCAAGGTTTCAAAATCTGCCATACTTCTAAAAACTCCTTTCGTTTATCTATATATTTATCTTGTTCTATTATAATGGTCCGGTATGACTAGAGCAATCATGGGAAATAGATTGCTCAATTGGACGAGAGCGAGCGGCAAAAAAGCGCTGTACAAAATTACAGACACCGAAAGATTGCAAAAAAAAATTGAGCACTATATTTGGTGGGAGATTAGGATAAGAGTATCGTTAAAATATCTTGCGGTTCATAGGCTAAATACTCTGGCTTCTGCTGTAAAAGCATATCCACGCTGTCGTAACCCCACGCTACTGCAGCTATATCAACCCCTGCTTTTTTACAGCTGTCTATATCTCTGATTTCATCGCCTACATATAAGGCCGCACTTTTACTGGTATTTGTCTTGCAAAGCATACTCTTTATTGACTTATGCTTGCCAAATAGTCCATTAACCGCGATTATATGATCGAAATAAGTCAGCTGGTGCTTCATTAAGAATCTTCGAATATTGTCTTCACTGTTAGAGGATATAATATTTAGTTTGTATTTGTTTGCCACCAGGGAAAGGAGTAAATCGGGGATTCCTTCGTAGGGTTTACAGGTTTCGATAAAACTGCCGACCATAACCCTGGTATCGTGAATGATCACCGGTATTTTCGACAGAGGGATATTCAGTAGATCCAGACGCTTTTTTATCGGTAGTTTACGCAAACCATAGAGTTCTGCTTCGCTTAGTAATTTTAAATTATGCTTATTAGCAATTAATGGATAGGCCTTTAGAAGGGCCTCGCGCGTATCGGCGAGAGTTCCATCAAAATCAAATATTACTGATGTTTTCATTCATACCTCCATGGCGCTGTGTTATAACCGAACAACTAAACAAAACTTGATTAATCCAGCTTATATAAGTGGCCGCTGCACCAGTTGACAATCATCATGGCGATGGTGCAGACGGCCTCGAGAGCCTGGTCGACTTCGATATGCTCGTTAACGGTGTGAGCCAGGCTGACATTGCCGGGGCCGTAGAGCACCGTCGGGATGTTTGCATAGAGATTGAAGATCCGCATATCGGAGCCATAGGTCGCCGCCTCATACTGCACGGCGCTGCCGGTGATTTGCAGATGGCTGGCAGCCAGGGTTTTGATCAGGTCACTTTCGCCGGCGAGAGCTGCCGGCTCAAAGAGTCCCTCATACCATTCAACCTGCGGCCGGTTTTCGGCCAGCCAGGGGTCCTGGGAAGCAGCCGCCTGGACTGTGGCCTCAAATTCAGCGTGCATCTCTTCAACTGTTTCGCCGGGGAAAATACCCATCCGGCCGTGCGCCTCTAACCGGTCGGGCACGCTTGAGGGCCAGTCGCCGGCGTTGATCGTGCCGACGTTAAAGGGGGCAATATTGGCAGGGTTTTCGTAGCAGGCGGCGAGCGGCCCACTAAAACGGGCATGGCGTTCTTTATCCATTTGCTGCAGTGCTTTGTAAATCGGGTAAAACTTGTTGATCACGTTAACCCCTTTATAGGCCATGCAGGCATGGATTGAGCGACCTTTAAGGGTGATTTTAAAGGTGTGGCAGCCGGACTGGATGTGGCAGATTTTGAGCTGCGTCGGCTCCAGGATCACACAGCCATCGGCCTTGACCCCACTTTCAACCAGGGCAAATGCTCCGCAGCCACCGGTCTCTTCACCGCAGACGCTGCTGATCATAATATCGCCGCTGCTGACAAAGCCGAGATCGATCAGCAGTTTTAAGGCGGTAATACCTGCGGCCAGGCCACCCTTCATGTCGAGGGCGCCGCGACCGTAAACTTTGCCGGCTGTATAACGGCCGCTTAGCGGATCATCATCCCAGCTATCGAGATCGCCTGGCGGAACAACATCGATGTGGCCGTTAAGCATCAGCGAGCGAGAGCTCTGGTCAACTGCGGCTGCCGCGCCTCTCCTGACTGCCAAGAGGGAGTAGCGGTTGTCGTAAGAGAAACCGTCATAACTGAAGCCCTTGTATTGTTC
>CAYGHB010000333.1:0-2160 GCA_964349375.1 uncultured Syntrophomonadaceae bacterium
TGACGGGCCGACTCAGGAGACTTTGTGTCGACTTAGGAGGCTTCCTGCGAGTTGCAGAGAGGAGCCGGAGACAATTCTTAAATGAGCTTCGTGAGCGATGATTTCATATAACAGTAAAGTTCCTGTATTCTAAATTCCTAAAAGATCACTGAGCAGTGGTTTGCAAATAAAAGCCAAAGGACTAAAGACGCTCATTTCTCTGTAGTCGTGGACGCCGATTTCACCCAACAGTAATTACAACATTCCGCCTGCTTTTGTCCTTAGCAGGGAAAGTAAAATTTACTGCGCCGCGAACTGCCAGCCGGCTTCGAATGATTGCTTATTAATATCAACCAGCTTTGCCTTGATCTCCTGCTCCATTACCTTCAGCCACTTCTCCTTCTCAAACGGCATAATCCGGGCCAGGATCCCCAGCAGGAAAGTATTAACCATTTTAGGATTGCGGCTGACCGGATCGATCGAAAGCGCATCGACGGCAATTAACCTAGCTACATTGCTTTCAATCGCTTCAAGGATACCTTCCGTATACTCAGCCTGTCCGGTCAGCACCGGCAGCGGCTCCAGTTCCTGGGTGTTGACGATTACCGTTCCTGTCGATGCCAGATAAGGCAACCAGCGCAGCGCCTCCATTTTTTCAAAAGACAGCAAGATATCGCCGTCACCCTGGGGAATCAGGGGGGAGTAAACCTTCTCGCCTATTCTCACGTGGGTAATTACACTGCCGCCACGCTGCGCCATCCCATGCGTCTCGGCAGTTTTAACATCAAGCCCCTCGGACAAGGCCAGGGCGGCGATTACCCGACCGGTTAGAATAGTTCCCTGGCCGCCTACACCGGCAATCAAAATGTCAGTTTTATTCATTAGCTGAACCATCCTTTCCGGAAGGATATTTAATGGCGTCAAAGTGGCAGAGCTGCTCGCAGAGACCGCAGGCGTTACAAATGGTTTTGTTGATTACTGATTTTTCATCCTTAAAGCTGATCGCCGGGCATCCCAACCCAACGCATACTTTGCAGCCGGTGCAAAGCTCCTGATCGACATAAAGAGGTTCATCAAAAGAGCTAAGCAAAAAGATGCAGGGCCGGCGGGTAATAATAACCGAAGTTTCATCTGCCTCAAGCTCTGTTTTAACTCTATCCCTCAGTTCTTTCAGATCGAAAGCGTCAACTGCAAAAACCCGCTTCACACCGAGCGACCTGCAAAGCGCCTCCAGGTCTACGGCATGAGATGGCTCACCCTGCAGGGTTGAACCGGTACCCGGGTGGTGCTGGTGTCCGGTCATGGCGGTAATGCCGTTATCTAAAATCATCAGGGTCATCGGCGAATTGTTGTATACTGCATCGAGAAGCGGCGTTATCCCTGAATGGAGAAAAGTTGAATCACCGATCACGGCTACTGTCTTCCTGGCCGATTCGCGGTTAGCTCGGGACATTCCGAGCGCTGTGCCCACACTTGCCCCCATGCAGATACAGGAATCGATAGCCTCAAGCGGCTTCAGCGCTCCCAAAGTATAACAACCGATATCGCCCATCACGTTCAGCTTTAGTTTTTTCAGCACATGGAAAACGCCGCGGTGCGAACAGCCGGGACACATCACCGGGGGCCGGCCGGGAATAGCAAGCCCGGTTTCGATCAGCTTCGGCTTCTGCCCAAGCACTTTTTCACGGATTACCTCCGCGCCGATTTCGCCCAGCAGCCCGAAAAGCTCCTTGCCGCGCACCGGAACATCGAGGTGCATAGCCAGCAGTTGATCTTCGAAGAAGGGATCAAGCTCCTCGATCACCAGGATCTCCTTTACCATCGAAGCGAACTTCTTGACCAACCCTGTTGGCAGCGGGTGGCTGAAGCCCAGCTTTAAAAATGTGGCGTCAGGCAGCGCTTCTTTTGCATACTGGTAAACAACTCCGCTGCAGAGAACCCCCAGATCGGGCGAACCCGGTTCGATCCGGTTCAGCGGGCTTATTTCCGCTTCTTCCCGCAGGGCAATCAGCCGTTCTTCCACGATCGGGTGGCGCAGCCGGGCAAACCCGGGCAGCATCACATATTTGGCCGGGTTTTTCGTAAAACCTGCCGCCTTATGCTCCTGCCTTTCGCCCAGCTCCAAAGTGCCGCGGGAGTGCGATATACGGGTGGTGGTGCGCAGCATCACCGGGGTGTCGA
>CAYGHB010000334.1:0-2136 GCA_964349375.1 uncultured Syntrophomonadaceae bacterium
GGGCCTATGTATCAGAACGCAAAAAAGAACTTAAAATCGGTCAGGAAGAACAATATCTTGAATTAGAGCACCCCAAAGGTGAAGCCCAGATCGATTTCGGGACAACCCATGTGATCTGGGGCGGTGAATTTAAAGAAATCCGCTCTTTGACAACGGCCTATCCATTCAGCAACGGCGGTTTCGCTGTACCCTTGCCCGGTGAGAATATCCTCTGCTTTCTCTACGGTTTGCAACAGGTTTTTGCAATGAGCGGCGGTGTGCCGCGTAAGATGCGTTTTGATAACCTCTCTGCTGCCGTAGTCAGCATCGGTAAAAACGGCCAGAGGGGCTTATGCGAACAATTTCAGCGCTTCATGCTTCACTACCGCTTTGAAGCAGAGTTTTGTAACCCCGGAAAGGGGAACGAGAAGGGCTGTACAGAAAACAAAGTCGGCTACACCCGCCGCAACTGGTATCTTCCCTACCCGGAAGCAGAAGACTTCGAAGCGCTGACCTTAGAACTCCACCAGCGGGCCATAGACGACTTAGAGCGGCCCCACTACGCCAAAGGGACCCAGATGTCTACGCTATGGGCGGAAGAGCAGAAAGCCCTGCTGCCTCTACCCAGGGAACCTTTTGAGCCGGTTGAATTTAAGAATGTTCGGGTTAATAAATTCGGTAAAGTTAAGGTAGATACAGAAAGTTACGAACTGCCCAATGAAAGAGTAGGATCAGCTATCCTGGCGAAAATCTGGTGGGACAAGGTCGAGCTGCTTGATCATAACCAGCAGTGCCTGGCCACTTTTCCGCGGCCCTATACCTTAAAACCTAAGCCCATTGACTGGCAGGGCCATTTCGCCATCTTTGTCCGTAAACCCAACGGGGCTAAAAACTCAAGCCTCTACCGTTTCCTGCCTCCTGTAGTCCTAAACTATCTGGAAGCTGACCCTGAAATCTACCGGGACAGACTGAAATTTGTTTACGGTTTGCTCAAAGAAGGCTACGCAATTGATTTCATTGCCCAAGTCTTCTCTAAGGCCACAGGGACCCAGATCAAAGACCAGGCCCTAATCTGGCACCTGATCTACCAGCTAAGCAGCCAGGAGTGCCCTCCTGCAGCCATTGGCGATGACCATAGCCCGTTAAGTGTGAGGCAGTACCTGCCTCACGTCGAAGATTACGATCAGTTGATGCCGCAAGCCAAAGGTGGTGAAAAAGGTGCAGAATACCTTGCAGCAACAGTGTAAGGCTTTAAAATTAGCCAACGTGCCTTTTTACTACCGTGAAGTGGCCTTTAATGAGCCGGAACAATATTTAACAGACCTTTTTAAAGAAGAACTAACCATCAGGCGGACGAAAAGAATCGATAAGTTAATCAAAACAGCCGGTTTCCCTAACTCCAAATCGCTTGAGGATTTTGACTGGTCACCGGTTACCCTGCCGGAATCAAGCAGCAAAACAGAGTTGGCCGAGCTTGCATTTATCGATCGCTTTGAAAACATATTAGCGGTTGGTGCCGTCGGAACAGGCAAAACTTTCCTGGCTACCGCGTTAGGTTTAAGAGCCTGCAGCAAGGGTAAAACAGTCCGCTTCTTCCGTTGTATCGACCTGGCCAACACCTTGCTGGAAAGCCACCGTCAGGGCCGCTTAAAAAGGTTGATGGATGCGCTTGGCAAAGCAGACCTTTTAATTATCGATGAATTGGGGTTTGTGCCGCTTAACCGCAGCGGTGCCGAATTGTTGTTTAATGTTGTCGCTCAGGCTTATGAATGCCAGAGCGTGATCATAACTTCAAATTTAAAGTTTGGCGAATGGAATAGCGTCTTAGGAGATAACCGGCTGACGGCAGCTTTAATCGACCGCCTGGTGCACCACGCACATATTTTAGCCTTTGATGGTCAAAGTCGCAGGCTCAGCCAAGCTTTATCAGGATTAAAGGATGTACATGATTTTGATGAAAGAGGTGAAGAAAAAGCATAAAAAGAATGTATTCCGATGGCAGCCTTCTTACCTATGTATTTTTTAGCTGCCGAACTATGCAGTTTCTACTTGCCAAACACATATCCATCGCACATTCTCGTTTTATATTAATTGAAAGTGCCTGTAAAAAGGCTTTCCTGTTTTGGAGCCCAGTCAAATCATCAAGGAAAATTTGTT
>CAYGHB010000335.1:0-2133 GCA_964349375.1 uncultured Syntrophomonadaceae bacterium
CTTATAAACCATTTATTTAATATCTTCTCAGTGCAGGAAAAATAATCCTGCTCAATATTTTAATATATTCTTACTTGTTTTGCAAATAATCGAATGAGGCAGCGACTTTTACCCTTGCTGCATCCTCTGAAATCCCTCGCCGTGAACCTCCGTGGCGTTACCGATAATGACAAAAGCATCAGGATCTATTTTGTGAATTAACGCCTTCAAGGTGGCTATTTGCTGGCGGGTTATCACACAGAGCAGCACTTCCCGCGACTGCCCGGTGTAGCCGCCGTGGCCTTCCAGCCAGGTAACCCCCCGGCCAAGTTCGTAGAGCAGCTTTTCGTTGATCGCCTCGCCGTTTTTAGTGATGATGATCACCGACTTGGCCACCCCTAAGCCTTCAAGGATGCCGTCGATTACTTTTACGCTCACAAAAAGGGCCAGCGCCGCGTACATAGCTGCTTCGCTGCCGAAAACGAAAACAGCCGCGGCCAAAACTACGAGATCTCCCCAAAGCATGGCCTGCCCTGGTGAAATACCTTTGGCCTTAGCCAGGATCAGCGACAAGAGACCGGTACCGCCAGTTGAACCGCGATAACGAAAGACCAGGCCGACCCCTACCCCCATCACCAAACCACCATAGACCGAGGCTAAAAGCAGGTCATCGGTGGCTGCCGGTAAATAAGGGGCGGTAGCTTCAATGGCGATCGAGAAGAGAAAGGTGCCAAGCAAGCTCTGGATCACAACTCGCGGGCCAAGCACCAGGTAGCCGGCAATAAAGAGAGGAATATTGAGGAGGATGATCGTGGCGCCAACGGGCAGGCGAAAGAGATGGTAGAGCACTACCGCCAGGCCACTGACTCCTCCCGGCGCCAGCATGTTGGGGATCATGAACATATTCATACCCACAGCCAGGATCACTGACCCAACCAGGATCCCGGTAAAATCGATCAGCGCCACTTTTAGGGCAGCACGGCTAATCTTCGGCATTTTCATCTTTCACTACTCCTATTTCTTCAGTGGAATCATCCCGCGCGCTTTCCAGCGCAGGTACGCTTCGATAAAGGGATCGAGCAGGCCGTTCATCACCGCCTCAACCTGACCCACCTCTGTACCGGTCCGGTGATCCTTAACCAGGGTAAAAGGGTGGAAAGTATAAGTGCGAATCTGGCTGCCAAACCCGATTTCACGCTGCTGACCCCGTTCAGCGTTGATCTCTTCAGCCTGTTCGCGTCGCGCTATCTCAGCCAGACGCGCCTGCAGCACACGCATCGCCTGCTGGCGATTGGCGTACTGGGAACGGTCATTCTGGCAGCTGACGACAGTGCCCGTGGGCAGGTGGGTGATGCGCACTGCCGAGTCGGTTTTATTAACATGCTGTCCCCCGGCCCCGCTGGCCCTGAAAGTGTCAATCTTCAGATCATCAGGATTGATCACAAACTCTTCTTCTTCCACTTCCGGAATCACATCGACGGAGGCAAAGGAAGTGTGACGCCTTTTGGAGGTGTCAAAAGGCGAGATGCGGATCATGCGGTGCACCCCTTTTTCGGCCTGCAGGTAACCATAGGCCGCATGGCCGCGCACGATGAAAGTGGCGCTCTTGATCCCCGCTTCGTCATCGGTCAGCAGGTCTACCAGCTCTACCGTATAGCCTCTCTGTTCACACCAGCGCGTGTACATCCTGAGCAGCATCTCGGCCCAGTCCTGTGACTCAAGACCTCCGGCTCCGGGGTGCAGCGCTACTATGGCATCATTAAAATCATAGCTGCCGCTGAACAGGGTTTCCAGTTCCAGCTGATCCAATTTAGCGGCAATGTCATCCAGGATCGGGGCGGCCTCCCGGACAGCTTCTTCGCTGGAACCTTCCTCTGCTGCCAGCTCGAGAAAAACGCCCACCTCCTCGATCAGCTTATCCAGTTCCTGCACCGGGCGCAGCTGATCGCGCAGGGCCCCCTGCTTTTTCATCTGCTCCTGGGCTCCGGCGCTGTCCTCCCAAAAATCGGGTTTGGCCGCTTCCGCTTCCAGGATTTTTAGTTCCTGCAGTTTCCGGTCAAATTCAAAGAGAAGCCCTCATCTCTTCCAGCCGTTCCTGATGAAGGGCCAGTTGCTCAAGATTCTCTTTTAGCACATAATCACCGTCTTTCAGGT
>CAYGHB010000336.1:0-2124 GCA_964349375.1 uncultured Syntrophomonadaceae bacterium
TTATGGCCGCCCCGCACCCTGGACATATAATCCTTGGTGTAGATCAGACCGTAACCTTCCCTGACTAAAGCCTTGCCGAGCAGGTTCATCACCGTATCCATGCCCTGACCGGCCGCTCCGCCGACTAGGATATTAACTTCCATCAGCTGCGATCAGCTCCTTTACGAGAATATTTCTACAAGCAGCCCACCCAGAAAAGCAGGTAGAGGCCTGCCAGAACCAAAACCAGGCCGCTAAAATAACTAATATACTGCGTATATTTGCTGAACTTGGGTAAATTCTTCGCCATTCCGGTAAAGGTTCCTGCCACTAAGAGCGGAATTCCGTGCCCCAAACCATAAACAAAGAGCAGAATACTGCCATACAGAGGTTCCGCCTGCAGGGCCGCATAGGTGATGATCACCGCCAAAACCGGGGTGGCGCAGGGAGAAGCCACCAGGCCGAAGAGCAAACCCATCGCCAGCGAGCCGCTCACACCGGCCTTCTTAAGCGGGATTTTCTTCAAACCCGGCAGATTAAAAGTTAGCACCCCTAATAGCTGCAGGCCCATCACCAGCGCCACCGCAGCAAGAATATAGTACCAAACCGTTCCCACCTGGCCGAATACCCGGCCGAAATAGGCGGCAAAAAAACCCATGATCGCAAAAGTTAGCGACATGCCGGCAATAAAGGAAAAAGAGAGCGTAAACCCCCTTGCTTTCGATCCTTCACTGTAGCCGCCAATATAGCCGACCAGCAGGGGAATCATCGACAAGATGCAGGGGCTGATGCTGGTGATCAAGCCTCCGAGAAAGACGAGGAAAAAGGTAAAAGCGCTTCTCTCATCCACAACCCCGGGCAGTGTTACCGAAAAGAATCGGTCAAGGCCGGTCAGCTCGGCTTCAGCAGCCTCCTCCTGCCCTTTAATCAGGTCGACGCGGGCACTCATCTCCTCCAGGCTGAAAACCCCTGCTTCCGACAACAATACAGTACCGTCGGCCTTGATAAAGAAAAAGGCCGGGATATATAAAACATCAAATTCGCTGAAAAACATCTGGGTTTGCGGGTTATCAAGGTCGGCAACAATAATGGCAACCTCCCCGGCGTACTGCTCTTTTAGGGCCGTGACCACGGGCTCCATCATTACACAGGCGCTTCACCAGCGGGCATAAAATTCAAGAAGAATCGGTTTTTGATCACGCCGCGCAGCCAGGTAATCCTGGTAAGGTTCTTTATTCGGCTCTGCCGAAAAAGATCCTTCCCCGGGAACTAGCGATTGCTCACCTGCAAAACGCTCCGGCTGCGGCATAAAGATGACCGCAAGGACAGCCAGCACCACTATTGATAAGGTGATTATTTTGTATTTTCCGGACAAAAAACAGACCTCCTGATCTTTAAACTGGTTTCGAATTTCTATAATAACACAAATATTCTTCCCCTGCCCGGAAGTGTTTTTTTATACAAAGACACCCTGCCAGAGGTCAGCGTTTATCTACCAAACCTTAGATTTTATAGCTGGACCGACAGGGTAGTTTCAGGCTGTCAAGCCAAACCAGTAGAAAGCCGATAACGCTGAAGATGGCGATTAATCCAACCAGCCAGAGGATGGTAGCCCCGAGGCCAATAGCCTGAGCATCAAAGAAAAAGTAGGGGTAGATGCCGCTGAAACTACCCTGAATTACTGAAAATAACCAGTAGAAAGAGGGGTAGATCGGCCAGTATCTTACATCAGAATAACGCAACTGTCCGTTGCGATCGAAAAGCAACCAATCTAAGAAGAACCCGAGCGGCGCTATGGTGTGCGTAATGTGATGCCTGAAAGCCAAACCTTCAGCGAAATATTCAGGCAGCGCCGGAACAAGAATAATATGAAAGATCAGGCCCGTTGCCATGATGCATAAAAGCACACATCCCCGTAATATAGCCCTGAACCGCCCCGGCTCTGGATTGAAGATAAAATAGAGCAGCGCCAGCACCACCAGGATATTACTCTGGATCGTAAAATAGAAAATCGCAGGCAATCCCTCTTCCGGCCTGAGCGGCATAAAAATAGAGAGGTAAAGGCCGCAGAAAATAGTTGCAATCAATAAAACCCGGTAAGCAGTTTTGATATAACTCTTTTCCTGCATCTAATCAGCTCCTGTC
>CAYGHB010000337.1:0-2122 GCA_964349375.1 uncultured Syntrophomonadaceae bacterium
GTCCCTTGGCAATATTTGGGGCTATTTAAATGAAGTATTTGCGGAATGCCTGGCTTTCAACATAGTCTTCTTGACGCCTCTGCTGTGATGGATTAAAATTGTCCTGTGAAAAAAAGTGATTACAGGTTGAATGAAGAACTAACCATATTTTTGTGCAGAGGTTTGAGAATAGGGCCTGTAACAAAAATACAAACTGACTTGAACTCTTAAACCGGCTCAAAGAAGCCGGTTTACTCATTATTAAGCTTTGATCGGTGAAAGGGTGCAGCGTTATGGAAAAAGACTTTACCAGAGAAGTAGAGCATGTTGCCAGGTTAGCCCGCCTCCATCTTGGGGCGGAGGAAAAGGATAAGATGGCCGGCCAGTTGCAGAGCATCTTAAAGATTGCAAAAAAAATCCAGGAACTTGATACAACCGGGATTGAGCCGACATCGCATGTTATTAAACTGCCGGCTGTCATGAGGGAAGATGAAGTAAAACCATCTTTGCCGGTAGCTCAGGTTTTGCAGAACGCTCCCAAACGCAGCAAGGATTTTTTCCAGGTTCCACGGATTACGGCAGTAGAATAACCAGTAGATTTTCCATGGAATAGAGGTCAGAGATGAATTTATATGAAAACACAGCAGCTGCTTTGAGGCGCCTGCTGGTAAAAAGAGAAGTCAGCGCAGTTGAGGTTACACAGAGTTTTCTTGACAGGATCAGCGCAGTCGATCCTTTACTAAAAGCCTTTGTTACCCATACTCCGGATATTGCGCTAAAGACTGCAGAAGCAGTTGATCGTAAGAGGGCAGAAGGTGAACCTCTTCACCCCATGGCGGGCATTCCGCTTGCAATCAAGGATAATATCTGTACCGAAGGGATTAAAACTACCTGTTCCTCTAGAATTCTCAGCAATTATATCCCGCCTTTTGATGCTACAGTGGTGCGATCCTTAAAAGAGGTCGGAATGCCACTGCTCGGCAAAACTAACATGGATGAATTTGCAATGGGTTCATCAACTGAAAACTCGGCCTTTTTTACCAGCCGTAACCCCTGGGATACTGACAGAGTCCCCGGCGGTTCGAGTGGCGGTTCGGCAGTGGCGGTTGCAGCAGGGATGGCTCCCCTGGCGCTCGGTTCCGATACCGGTGGCTCGGTGCGTCAACCGGCGTCATTTTGCGGGTTAATTGGTCTGAGGCCGACCTACGGCAGGGTGTCGCGATACGGGTTAATCGCTTTTGCTTCATCGCTCGATCAGATTGGCCCCCTGGCCCTTACGGCAGAAGATGCCGCCATGCTGCTGGGAGTTATCGCCGGTTATGATCGGCTCGATTCAACCTCTCTGCCGGAAGATGCTCCTAATTATCAGAAGGATTTAGACGCAGGAGTTAAGGGTCTCCGGATCGGCTTGATCAGACAAAGCTTTGATCAAAATTTTGATCCGGAAGTTAACGCTGCTGCGTTAAAAACGGCTAAACTACTTGAGCAAAATGGCGCTGAATTAGGTGAGGTATCACTGCCGCTCACTGACTATGGTTTAAGCGCCTATTATCTGATAGCCCCCTCGGAAGCAAGCTCAAACCTGGGCCGCTACGATGGGGTGCGCTACGGTTGTAAAGTGGAAGGAAGCAACTTGGAAGAGATGTTCGGCAAAACACGAGGGGATGGCTTCGGCGCAGAGGTTAAACGCCGGATCATGATCGGTACCTACGCTTTAAGCGCCGGTTATTATGAGGCTTATTACCTGAAGGCGATGAAGGTCAGAACAATGATCCGCCGTGATTATGAAACAGCTTTTAAAAGCTTTGATCTGATTCTCGGTGCCACTACTCCGACTCCGGCGTTCAAAATCGGTGAAAAATCGGATGACCCCCTGCAGATGTATCTTTCTGATGTCTGCAACATTAACGATGCTTTAGCCGGCATCCCTTCGCTTTCTGTACCAACCGGTCTGAATTCATCGGGATTGCCGATGGGCATGCAGATTTCCGCGCCACCTTCGGGAGAGAAGCTGTTGCTAAAAGTAGCGCATTTCCTTGACCGGCACCAGAGGGGAATGCCGCAACGCCCGCTGCTAAAATCTCACGAGGGGGGCGTAAAATGATGGTTCGTTATGAAACAGTGATTGGCCTTGAAATACACC
>CAYGHB010000338.1:0-2117 GCA_964349375.1 uncultured Syntrophomonadaceae bacterium
TATTTGTTAGGCGCAGTTAAACACAAACTGCGCCTTTTTCCTGTTCAGCGCCACTATAGTTTTTAATCATTGTCAACCCGGTAAACAATTTTTCTGGTTGACAATTGGTGAAACCCTTTGTATGATTCTATCAAATTCTTGAAATAGGTGAAAGTTTGAATAATAAGGGTAGCAGGATTCTGGAAATTTTAAGGGCAAACCGCGGCATAACCATCTCCGGCGAGGAGATCAGCAGTGCGCTCGAGATCAGCCGCTCTGCGGTATGGAAGCAGATTAGCGCATTACGGGAGCGGGGTTACCGGATCAGCGCCCGTTCCCGCAGCGGCTACTGTCTGGAAGAGGAGCCTGATCAACTTGATGAAGGCGTCCTGGCCGAAAAGGATATCCTATACTTTGATACTGTGGATTCAACGAATCTGGCTGCCCGCCGCCTGGCTGAGGAGGGAGCGACCAATTTTACTACGATCATTGCCGACCAACAGCTCACCGGAAAGGGACGCCTTGGACGCAGCTGGTTTTCACCGGCGGGAAGCGGCCTCTGGTTTTCGATCATCTTCAGGCCTGAAGCGCTAACCCCGGCAGCAGTATCTCCGGTGACCCTTGTAACGGCAGCGGTTCTGGCCGATTACCTCTCCTCGGCATTCAGCCTGCCGGTAAAAATCAAGTGGCCCAATGACCTGCAGGTCGGAGGTAAAAAAATTGCCGGGATCCTGACCGAGATCAAAGGTGATTTGGACCGCATCGATTACCTGATTATTGGTATCGGTCTCAATGTAAACCAAAAAACCGCCGATTTCCCATCCGCAATCGTCACCTCTGCAACATCTTTGGCCATTGAAACGGAGACTAAGATTAAAAGAACGGAGTTATTGAACAACCTGAGGAGCTCGTTGCTCCAGGCCTACAGGCTTTTTGAAAAAGAGGGTTTTATCCCTTTTCGCCAGACCTGGATAGACTACAATAGGACTCTGGGTCAAAAAGTTAACATCAGCTGGCCCGGAGGATCTATTAGCGGCCTGGCATCCGAGCTGACTGATGAGGGCCGGCTGATCGTTAAGGATGAACACGGCCGGATCCACCTGGTCAGCTACGGAGAGGTGAGCTGATTGAAAGATTCCCGCACAGCGACTGTTCACCTGACCCTCAGCGCTTTTTTTGTAGCCCTGATCGCCGTCTTAGCTCAAATCGCTGTGCCTCTGCCTTTCAGCCCGGTTCCTTTTACAGGGCAGGTAATCGGCGTTATGCTTACAGGGGCCCTGCTTCCTAAAAGGGCTGCGCTGCTCTCGATCTTTGCCTACCTGCTGATTGGCGCAGCCGGGATGCCGGTTTTTTCACTGGCCAGGGGAGGCCTCTACATGTTAACCGGACCAAGCGGCGGCTATCTTTTAGGGTTCATCCCGGCAGTGCTCGTCATAGGCTTCCTGCTCAGGAGCAGGCCGCAGCCTTCGCTCCTGCAGCTGGTAACAGCGATGCTTCCGGCACTGGGGCTGATCTACCTGATTGGCGCTTTACAGCTCGGCCTTTTGATGCATTTTAGCATCAAACAGGTTTTTTTAGCCGGGGTTGCGCCTTTTATCCCCTTCGACCTGGCCAAGGTCTTTGTTTCCGCCCTGCTAAGCAGACAGATCACAAAAAGCCTGCGCGCCGGCAGGCTTGATCAGATATTACGTCAATAACAGTTTAGCTTTCTTCCTGAGCCAAGAGCGCCGCGCCCAGTGCTCCGGCAATCTGTGGTTCAGAAGGAACCACAATCCAGGTTTTCAGCTTTTCGTTGAGAGCTGCCACCACAGCGCTGTTACGGGCCACCCCGCCAGTCATCATTATCTTTTCTTCCAGACCAACCCGGTGCACCAGGCCGGCTGTCCGATCGGCAATCGACTGGTGCAAGCCGCGGGCGATATCCTCACGGGGCAAACCCTGGGCAATAAGCGATACAACTTCCGATTCGGCAAATACAGTGCACATGCTGCTGATTGATATGATATTTAAGGCACTGTTACTAAGGGTGGCCAGCTGATCGAGTTCTACTTCCAGCGCCTGGGCCATAACCTCCAGAAACCTTCCGGTACCGGCTGAACATTTATCATTCATGGCAAAATCGACCACCCGCCCATCTT
>CAYGHB010000339.1:0-2115 GCA_964349375.1 uncultured Syntrophomonadaceae bacterium
TACTCCATTTTACTTGTTATCGTTTGATTCTTACTCTAAAAATATTCTATCACATTAAAGTGATGTATGGACACAATAACCATCATTAGCCCTGTTAAAAGGAACCCTGCAGGCAGTAAAACAATCCACTACTCCCTGCAGATATTCCTGGTTTGTATGAATTTCAATAATCTTTTCATCAGCCATTTTCATCAAACTTTATCAACTGCTTAAGCAGGTAAACTCCAACTGCGTAAGCAGGTTGACAGTTGGTCTTATCTTTTTCAACAGAGATATTTATTCCTTTCTGTAATTTGCTATCATCCATGCGCCCAATGCCGACTGTAAAGCAATCACGCCCCTAACTTTTGTCGGGTATAATAAAAAAGAAACCTGTTTAAAATAGAACCAGGGAATAAAGATTAAGCAGCAAATGGGTATATGCATTATGTGTAAAGAAATAAAAACTGATAGGAGCAGCAAAGGTCAAACTTCAACTAATGATCTGATTTTGCCATGAGCAGGCAGGACGAGTGAAGGTGTAAGAAAATGGAAGAACAACTGATTGCCCCGTGCGGGATGAACTGTGGCTTGTGTGTTAACTATCAGGCTGAAAAGTATGATCTAAAGAAAAAGGGGCTTAACCGTATGTACTGCCCGGGCTGCATACCGCGCGGCCAACACTGCCTGCATATGAAAGCGCATTGTGAACTGGTGGGTGAAGGGTTGCTGCGCTTTTGTTATGAATGTGACAAATTTCCCTGCAAACGTCTAAAAAATCTTGATCAACGTTACCGCACTAAGTGCCATTTGAGTATGATTGAAAATTTAAAGCGGATTAAAGAGCAGGGGTTGGATTGTTTCCTTCAAGAACAGGAATGCGAGTGGCGCTGCCCTGCCTGCGGCGAATCAATTTGCTGCCACAACGGTCTCTGCCTGAACTGTCAGATCGATGTTTTGGTTGGCAATAAAAGATACCGCTGGGACTCAGATCTGCTTTAAGACCCAGGCGGCCCGATAGGTTACCCACTTGCTTGGCTGTTTTTTTACTCCGAAGTCAACCCAGGTTTTACTGGTGTAACTATATTCAAGTGGCCATTTTCCTTCGGCATCCTGCTTGTCGCGAATGTAATCGAGCGCATTTTCCAGACGAGGATCACAACCCAACCCTAAGCGCACCAAGGCTTCGATATTTTGCAGCAGGTCGGTTACATAGAAGATGGGAAATCCAAACTTCCACCAGTTACCGCTTGGTTTGTCGTTCCAACCGGACGGGTATTCCGAGCTTAGCGGGTCAACGCTCAATAGAAAAACAGCCCCAGTTTTGATAGCCTGTTCAATCAAGGGAGTTCTTAGCTCCTGCGGTAGCTTGCTGAAAGCGAGCATCACCTTAACAGCGCCCCAGGCACAGGGCAGTTTATTGTTCGATCCGCAGGCAAAACCTGGTCCGCATTTGCCCGAATAATAGCGCAGCGGGGCGCTTTTATCTTCCATCGGCGCTACCCCATCACCGGTGACACTACGCGCCATCCATTCAAAGGCTTGATCCAGGCGGGGATCGGTAAATCCCACATCAAGCACGGCAGAGAGTAAATTACCCTGCAGGCAGTCAACGGTGCCCGAAGCTGTTTTGGTGGTGCTGAACTGGCCATTTGCGGTCAGGCTTTGATCGCATAGGTAGCGGCAGGCTGTTTCGATGCGTTCATCCTGCTCAATTCTTGCCCCAAGTTGGGCTAGCATGATCAGCGACCAGACGGTGCTGTAATACTTGGGCAGGTAACCATGGCCGGGATTAACCCAAAAGCCTTCGGTGTTCATTTCCTTTAAGATTGCGGCAATCGGGCCTTCCCGGTGAGCCATTTCCCGGGCAGCTAACAGGTCGGAGTCGGCAGGTTGCCGATCAAGTAAGTCGCGCATGGTCAGGTAACGCACTCCCGGGTTGTTTTCCTCAAGAAGCCAGGACAGTGTATCTCCTTTAAGCTGCTCTTGCCAGGCCATATAATCCAATCCTCCCTGCAAACTGTTTGTTTAAATATAGCACTAAGCTTATTAAAACAGTGAAAAAAATTTGTTTAACAGTAGAACTTTGAATTGTGAAATGCAATCTTCCCACTTCTTTATTAATGGGTGATAAAT
>CAYGHB010000340.1:0-2100 GCA_964349375.1 uncultured Syntrophomonadaceae bacterium
GATACAGCCGCAATCATCCTGGAGCTGGTGCAGGGTGAAGGCGGTATATTTGTGGCTGAGCAGTGTTTCGTTGAAGGGTTACGCCGCCTCTGTGACGATAAAGGAATAATATTGATTTTTGATGAAGTGCAAACCGGTTTCGGGCGCACCGGAAAAATGTTTTGCTGTGAACACTACGGTGTTTACCCCGATCTTTTTGTTTTGGCGAAATCCTTAGGCGGCGCCCTCTACCCGATCTCTGCTGTTATTTATACCGATCAAATCCGCACCTTCATGGAAGAAAACCCTGAGCTGATCGAATCAACCTCCGGCGGATCGGACCTTGGCTGCATCGTCGGCTGTGAAACGATCGATTTTCTGCTAGAAAATGATATCCCCGGACACGCAGCTGCAATGGGTGATTATATCGGTGAAGGTTTGTTGAATCTCGCCGCCAAACATGAGGGATTGGTCAAAGAAGTCCGGCGCAAAGGACTGATGATTGGGCTGGAATATACACATGACATGATGGGCCCGCTGATGTCATACTACCTGGGCAAAAATGGTGTTTTAGCGATCTTCAGCGCCAACAATCCGAAGGTGATGCGGTTCATGCCACCGATTGTGATCACCCGTGATGAAGCCGACAAACTCTTAGCTGCCGTTGATCGATCAATGGCCTCGGTAATGCGATCTTCCCGAATCATCACGAGAGCGGTTAAGCTGCCACTGGTCGGTAAAGTCTTGGGCGTCCAGGAGATGCAGGTCTTTCTGATTCTTTTTACTAAAACTGTCGCTAAAATCATCCCGAAAAAAAGAGGCAGTCAAGCACTTTGATCTTTCCGGAGGGACTATGATGCATAAATACAAAGAAACAAAAGAAAAAATATTTAACGCTTACAACAAAACCATCAGCAAGGCCAAGCCGGCAAAGCTGAAAGCCTATGGATTAGACTTTGCCATGGCCGGCAGGGAAGGTGTTAAAGTTACCGATACCGAAGGCCGGCAGTATTTTGACTGCTACTGTTCAGGCGGCCAACAAGTACTCGGCAATTACAGGCATGAGGTGCGAGATGCTTTTCGTGAAGCCCTGAAACAATACGACTTGGGCAACTTTATTCTGATGTCCGCCCAAAAAGCTGCCCTGGCCAAGCTGCTTTCAGAGGTTGCCCCGGGTAACCTGAAACACACCGTTTTTGGTGTGGGACGGGGAGAAGCAAACGATTTCGCCCTAAAGCTGGCTCGCGGTGCCACGGGCAGAAAAGAGATCGTTTGCTTTGCAGGAGGCTCTCACGGACAAACCGGTTTTGCCCTCTCCGCATCAGCTGATCCACGCCAGGAAAAACACTTTGGCCCCCTGATTCCGGGTATCAGGCGCATAGCGCCGGCCGTTGATGCTGTGGAAGAAGCTGTTACCGGCAGCACCGCAGCCGTATTAGTTGAGCCGATCCAGAGTGATGCCGGAGTAGTGGCCCTGCCCTCCAACCTGCTCCAAGCGATCCGCGCCGCCTGCAGCCGCCAAGGCGCGGCCCTGATTGTCGATGAGGGACAATGCGCATTCGGGCGCACCGGCCTGCTATTCGAGTGCATGCGCCACGAAATTCAGCCTGACATTTTAACCGTTGCCAAGGGCATGGGCGGCACCTATTACCCGATCTCGGCCACGATCTTTAACTCCCGCTTGAATCGTTTTATGCTCACTCATACGCTCATCCACCTTTCAACTTTTGGCGGCGCCGATTTGGGCTGCATGGTTGCGATCGCCACTATAGAAATTATCCGGAAAAACCGGCTGTGGGATAACGCCAGGGTGCGCGGCGCTGAGTTGACTAAAGGTCTGCAAGAGCTTGCCGCCGCAGATCCGGAACAGTTCGCCGCTGTCAGAGGCGAGGGTTTAATGCTCGGGCTTCAGTTAGCAGATGCCGCCGCGGCTGCGCGATTTACCACAAGGCTCGCGGCAAAAGGAGTTATAGCCTTGCCGACAACTCTTAACCCGAGGGTGATCCGGTTTACCCCTCCAATTGATATTACGGCGGATCAAACAGCTGAACTGTTGGACTTAATCGCTGCCGCGATGAAGGATCAATAAAGCTACTTTATCCGCTATTCACTGTAGATCTC
>CAYGHB010000341.1:0-2079 GCA_964349375.1 uncultured Syntrophomonadaceae bacterium
TTCCGTCACCGAAGACAACCTGGGTACAGCCTGTGCGTAAAACACAGCGCCTGCAGGCCAGGCAGTTAGCTTTCAGCTGTTCCAGCTTCACTTCCGCTGGGTCTTGCTTCTCCTGCGACTTCTGCTCACCTTCTACAGCGTTGGCCAGATCGAAGATCGTTTGCTGACGTTCCGTAATATTAATCACCTGCGCATTAATCGCATATTAAGTACTGTCAATCCGGCAGCCAATCTGTAAATGTTTTCAACGCTCACCTGAAGATATCCTGCCGCCGTCGCCTCTTCTCTCAGACTGACGCTAGAGCAGCCGATTGAACTTGCTGCTCACTCGGGTGGATTAAATAACAGCAGCTGTCTCTTTAGGTGCCGCTCAAAGGCCAGATCAAGCAGCCGGTCGACCAAAGCGCGATATTTAAGGCCGCTCGCTTCAAACATCTTCGGGTACATGCTGATACTGGTAAAACCGGGCATGGTATTTATTTCATTTAAGATGACCCTTTGATCACTGCTCCTGAGAAAAAAGTCAACCCGGGCAAGACCATCGGCCTCAATGGCATGAAAAGCGCGCACCGCGTAGCCCTTAATAATACTCTCCAGTTCAGAACCCAGCTCAACCGGCACTATCAAGCCGGAACGATCATCTATGTATTTAGCCCGGTAATCATAAAAATCATTACAGGGAATAACTTCGCCGGGGCTTGAGGCGCTTGCTTCGCGGTTACCGATTACCCCGCACTCAATTTCACGGCCTTCAACATGCTGTTCAATTAGTATTTTATGATCGTAGAGAAGAGCCTCTTCCACAGCAGCAATCAGCTCTTCAGGATTATATGCCTTTGAAATCCCGACACTTGAACCGAGGTTTGAAGGCTTCACGAAAGCAGGATACTTAATCTCTTTTTCAACTTGATCAAGCCATCTTTCCTGCCGGCTTAGCCATTCTGCTCTATAAACTACCAGATAGGGAGTAACCGGAAGCCCTGCTTCCCGAAACAGCGTCTTCATCACTGCTTTATCCATACCGGTGCTGGAAGCGAGCACCCCGGAGCCGACATAAGGCAGTCCGGCCAGTTCAAAAAGGCCCTGGACTGTTCCGTCTTCCCCGTAAGGACCATGCAAAACCGGAAAAGCCAGGTCGATCGTTTCAAAACGCCAGTCATTTGTCAGATCCGGTCGCTTTATCAGCAGCCCCGGTCTGGTGGGATCGGTCACCAGAACCGTAGCGCTCGCTTTTCCCGGCGGACGGTTTTCCCAAAGAGAAAGCCAGGCATCGGGACCGCTTATCCATAAGCCTTGCCTGGTAATCCCAACCGGCACTATTTCATATTTGTCCTTGTCGATGGCTTCCATGATCGATGATGCCGAACGCAGGGAGACAATATGTTCTCCGGAACGCCCCCCGAAAATCACAGCAACTCTTTTTCTATTATTCATTAAACCAACCCCATTTGGTTATAGGCTTTTGAGCAAGCGGTTTTTAACATAACTGATTATAGCATACCCGGGATTGACATCCTGATGAACTGATTACTACAGATAAATAATTGCGTTTACCGGAACAAGTTTGTAGTATAATCGGCTTCGATGCACTAATTTTCTGTCTTGAAAGTGAGGTTCCTGATTATATGCGACCGGCAGCTATCATCCTGGGTGCAAATTTTTATACCGCCCTCGGGGCAATCCGCAGCCTCGGGCGAAGGGGAGTAGAGGTTTATGCTTTAGACTATCATTTTCCCACCGCCTACGCGCTGGCATCGCGTTATGTGAAAAAGAGGGTGCTCTGCCCTGACATTAATCAAGATGAAGATGGCCTGGTTGACTTTTTAGTGGAATATGGCCAGGGGTTTTCCGACAAACCGGTATTAATGGCCACTAGCGACAGCTACGCCTTGATGCTTTCCAGAAATGCCGGCCTGCTGGCAAAATACTATCTTTTTCCTGCCATGCCTGAAGGCCTGCTCGAGCAAATTGTCGATAAAAAGGGCCTGCATGAATTAGCTGAAAAGCATCAGCTGCAGGAGCCGAAAACATATATTGTCGGCCCAGAGACCGATCCGGAGGTAGTGGCCGCTGACATGC
>CAYGHB010000342.1:0-2078 GCA_964349375.1 uncultured Syntrophomonadaceae bacterium
GTTGCTGAGAGCAGGGAAGCCAGATGGTAGATCACATTGATGTCATATTTTTTCAGGACAGCCGCAATTGCTGAAGCGTTGGTAATGTCGAGCAGCTCAAAAGGCCCTTCTTTGACAAAAGGGCAATCATCATGCATTCTTCTGCCGGAAGCGATCACCTGGTCAGCGCCATACAGGCTGCGCAGGTAAGGGACCAGTTCGGTGCCGATCTGCCCCATTGCTCCGGTTACCAGTACTTTTTTCACAGTAGGTAATTCCTCCTTATTGGCTGCCGATGCCTGGTTGCGATATCGACAGCGCCCGCTTAAAGATTTACTTCGCCCAATAAATAAGCGATCCCTGCACAATCAGTTGCCATAGCGCTGATCCTGCTGCTTTTGCTGCCAGATCATGTCGGCCAGGGTGCCGGGTGCGTAGGGGCTGCCGCTGGGATTGACGTAGGTACTACCGGCCGGAGGAGAAGCGCTTTCAGTGCCGTTTTCTCCGTCAGGCCGGGTAAGATCTTTTAAGTTCAGCGGAATGTAGTCAAAAGCATAGGGGCCAGAGCGGCGGTGGTCCTGAGTCAGCCAGACCGGTAGTGGATCAGCTTGGTCCTGATGAATAAAAAGTCTTTTTATAAGGCCTGTCCTCAAGGCGGATCGGATTGCAAAGAAGAATAGCAGAAAGATCAGGATGATGATCAGTAAAAGCTTGTAGCGGGGCATCGGGTTCCTCCCCCAAAAAACTGGCCTGGCTTGATAAAAAATGCTGAAGGCAACAACCGAATCCGTTACTTAGTGCTATTTTATATGTCCGAAGATTTAAAAGCAATGAAGAGTAGAAAAAAGCCCCTGGCGCATTCAGCAGCAGGGGCTTTATGGCAATTAGTACGGTTTAAATGAGCTTAGAAGTTACTGACTCTTAAACCCCGAAGGCGATTCATCCCAGTTGTGGAACCAGGTGGATTCCTTCGTTTCCTCCGTACCAACCGGTGGCGGCTTAATGCCGTATTCTTTTTCAAGGCTTAATCCGATGCCGACAGCGATTTCAAGCAGGACGTCTTTGTAAAGATTCTCACGATCTATTCTTTTAGCCTTTAATTCTGCTACTTGGACAGGGTCTTTATTATTTATTGCTTCCAGTTTAACTATATCGGAGTTTAGATTTTTATAGTTAAATACCAACTGATCAAGCCGCATCTTGGCAATATACTCCATTGTTCCCGGCTGCTGCCATTTAGGCGTTCCGCTTACCGGAGCTGGTTGTTCAGTTTGCTGGGCCGGTTGGGTTGTGCCGGGTTGGGTTGATGACGCTTGATTTGCTGAAGGTGTTGTTACCGGCCCCTGATTATTTTCATCAGGTTCGATGACCGGTTGTTCAGAAGCCTGGGCCCGGTGGGCAAGGGTCAGCCACTCAGGGACATCATCTGCTACATCTACATCAACAGTTGAACTTGCTCTCCATGTGCCAGCCAGTCCACAGCCAATCATAAAAAATGAAACAGCGACAACAGCGCAGATCAGAAGAAACGCTTTAATCCTGTTCATAGTGGTGCCTCCTTAAACAACTTGTATACTATCAGGCCCGCGAAAAAAGAGCTATCGACGGGCTTGGTTAAGTTCAGTATACCTGAAATAAAAATATTTTGCTTCTTTTCTTTGAATCCAGGGTAGATCTAACCCCTGCTACACTGAGATAGCAGGGGTTAGATGAAGAATTAATCCTCTTTGAATTAACAGTAATAGCCCAGCAGCCAGAGCCTGCTAATTGCCCCAGCCGGACGGAGAGTCAGTATCATGGAACCAGGAGCCGCTGCTCATAGAAGAGTCTGCGCCGGCAGTATCGATTCCATAGTATTGCTTCAGATCAATACCCAGCCCCTTAGCAACTTCTGGAATGTCTCTTGATAGGATGGCTAATCTACTTTTATCAGAAGCTGAAAGTTCACTTTTACTTCTATTTTTTAACCTTCTATACTCATTTACCAGTTCATCCAAACGCATCTTGGCGATATATTCCATAGTTCCAGGCTGTTGCCAGAGGGGTTTTCCAGTCTGGGCAGGCTGTTGTGTCGCCGGTTGGGTCGTTGCCGGTTGGGT
>CAYGHB010000343.1:0-2052 GCA_964349375.1 uncultured Syntrophomonadaceae bacterium
CCCAGCCGGTTCATTTCTTTCACAACTTTACGCCCCAGGGTTGTTAACCCTTTACCCCTCACGCCGTTGCCAACCCCGGTGGCCAGTTGGTTTTCCTGGTTCCAGGTTAGGCCCAGGCCGCGCACTCCAAGCCGGAAAAGCATCCTTAAGACGCCGATATCCCCTTCCAGAGCTTCCCCGCCCTCAATGCTGATCAGGGCGCCAATTTTATTATCGCGAGCAATCTTTTCTAAATCCGCGCTGTTATAGATGACAGCTATCTCTTTGCGGCAGCTTTCCAGATTTTTATAAAGCAGGTCAAGCAGTTGCAAAGCCCGCTTTAGCGATCCCACCGGTTTATATTCCTCTTCGATGTAGAGTGCAAAAACCTGCAGTTTAACGCTCCCTACCCGCAAACGGGGCAGGTCGATATGTCCTCTATTGTTCTGTTTTGTGAAGTTGTAATCCCTCTTGCTTAGCTCAAACAGCCTTACTGTGTCGCAGTGGCCATCAACAATCGGGTAGGGCATTCGTCCAACGCACCTTTCCAGTCGGAAGCTCAAGTATTGATCATAATGCGATGTCTTGGAGACCATTAATTCTGTCAGCATTTAATGTTCAGATACAGCCGTTTTTTTAGCAGTTGAAAGCCGGAAATTCAGAAAATATAAGTGGTTACAGCCCTGGTTTGACAATTAAAAAGCTTTAAATAACTGCAAGCTCTCTGCCCACCTTAATAAAGGCAGTGATGGCCTGTTCGATATCTTCCATACTATGAGCGGCTGATAGCTGCACCCGGATTCTCGCCTTCCCTTTTGGCACTACGGGATAGGCAAAGCCGATCACATAAATGCCTTCCTCCAGCATCAGATCAGCCATTTTCAGGGCCAGTGGCTCATCATAGAGCATCACCGGCACGATTGCCGTATCACCGGGAACGATTGTAAAGCCTGCTTCAATCATTTGCTTCCGGAAGTAGGCGGCGTTTTCCATCACTTTTTGCTGCAGGTATGTCGATTCGGAAAGCATCTCCAGTACTTTCAGGGTGCCGCCCACGATCGCCGGGGCCAGCGAGTTGGAAAAGAGATAGGGCCTGGAGCGTTGGCGCAGCATCTCGATCAGCTCGCTGCGTCCCGAAGTGCAGCCGCCCATCGCCCCGCCTAAGGCCTTGCCGAAAGTGGTGGTGATCAGGTCAATCTTTCCTTCCAACCCGAAGTGTTCAAAGGTTCCACGCCCTGACTTTCCGATATAACCGGTGGCGTGGCTGTCGTCAACCATCACCAGGGCATCGTACTCTTCGGCCAGCGCACAAATCTCAGGCAGTTTAACAATATCGCCATCCATTGAAAATACCCCATCGGTGGCAATCAGGCGGTAACGGGCATCTTCTGCCTCCCGGAGGCATCTTTCAAGTTCCTCCATGTCGGAGTGCCGATAGCGAAAGCGCCTGGCCTTGCAGAGCCTTACCCCGTCGATGATCGAAGCATGGTTCAGCTCATCGGAGATGATCGCGCTATCTTCCCCTAAAATCGGTTCGAAGACTCCGCCGTTGGCGTCGAAACAGGCGGCATAAAGAATAGTATCTTCGGTATGCAGAAACTCCGAGACTTTGCGTTCCAGTTCCTTGTGGATCTGTTGCGTGCCGCAGATGAAGCGCACCGAGGAGAGGCCGTAGCCCCACTGGTCCATGATCTCCTGGGCGGCGCGGATCACCTCAGGGTGGCTGGAGAGCCCCAGGTAGTTATTGGCGCAGAAGTTTAAAACCTCCTCCCCGCTGGAGACCCTGATCGTAGCGGCCTGGGGGCTGGCGATTACCCTTTCCTGCTTATAAAGTCCCTCTCTTTGCAGTTCGCCAAACTGCGTTTTAAGGTCATCGAAAATTTTCCTGGACATTTTTTAACCTCCTATGATCAGCAATGAGGTATCTTAGATTTGTTAAAGCTTCTTCGATAATTGATCAAGCATATCTCCGGTCATCGCCGCCAGATCGTACTGCGGATTCCAGCCCCACTCTGCGCGGGCGGCGGAGTCGTCAAGGGAATCAGGCCAGCTGTCGGCAATCGCCTGACGCAC
>CAYGHB010000344.1:0-2047 GCA_964349375.1 uncultured Syntrophomonadaceae bacterium
TTTTTGCGGGGGCAGGTTGATGAATTAGGGTTGGGTGATCTTAATGAAAATCTATACTAAGCTCATAAGCATTCATCCTTTTAAGAGGCTATACATAATTATATAAATAATTTGAACTGCTGTCATAATTAAGCAGTGAAAGATCAACGTTATGTTAATTGCTTAAGAAAATCTTGAAATACTGGTACCCGGAATAGAAGAATCGCTACAGGGAAGGCTTGATCAGTATTTTTTCCAGCAAGGGCTTCAGGTCAGCAGGAATAGCAACAATCTTAGCCTGCCGGTTATTATGAAAAGCTTTACCGACCATGACAAGACCTTTACTCCAAAGAGTGCCGGTTGTAGACAGCGGTTCTTCCTCTTCCCAGAAAAAACCATCGCCTTCCATTTTGCCGAATTTACGGCTGACAGAGCTTAAAAGTGCCCAACCTCCCTTACTGAGAAGATAAAGAAGTAGTTCATGTTCATCTGCGACGAGTTCCTGCACAGCTCGTTTAAGATGGGTGGGGTTGGTCAGGTGAGCAACGATCGCCTTTTCTCTTTGAGAGCGCAGACGGCAAGGATCAATATCATGAATATCGCACATCATGAGCAGCCATTCGTTAGGCATATTTTTAAGCCCCCGGCTTAGGGTCGACTCAGGGGTAAATTTCTTTTCCTCTATTTCTCCCCTTAAACCTTCTTCAACTTCATCCATATAATCATCGTAATCATCTGCTGAGTGGCCGGCATATTCACCAGGGGTAAGGCGCTGCTCGGCCATTTTGCGTATGTAATTAAGCCGTTCTCTAAAGTTTTCGTCTAATTCTTCATTCTCAATCATAGCAATGCATTGCAGCGCTTGATCGAATTCACCGGTTTCAACATAAAGACCGGCCAGGTTTATCATCACTACGGGTTCCTCAGGCATAATCTCGGACAGGGCTCCAAGTATCGGAAGTGCTTTTTCATATTCACTTATATTACGGTAAAGGTTAGCAAGGGTTACCATGGCGCGGGGATATAAAGTTCCTCCCTCTTGCAGTGGTTCCAGCAGGGCGATTGCCTCCTTAAATTGCCCTTTTTTTCGGAGCTCCACAGCTCTGTCGCATAGTTGATCCAGTTCTTGATCGGGTTCAGTACTTACTTCCTTCTTTTCCACTTTGGCTACGGTTTCTTTGCCGTCAATCCAGATTCGGACTTCCTCACCTTCTTTATATACTCCACGTTCAACCAGGGTAAAAAGAGCTGACATTTTTACTTCGTAAGCTACAAGGGCACTTTCCAGTAAACGCTGGCCCAGCTCAATGCCCCAATCCCTGCCGTATTTTATCAGGATCCTAACTGCGTTTTTCTTTTCTTCTTCCCCTGTTCGCTCGCTAAAGAGGGTGTCAAGCATGACCAATCGAATCTGCCCGTCTTCTAAGGCTCTTTCTTGTGTTTCATGATCATCCCCGGCATTCTTGAACTGTTCTATGACCTTATCCCACTCTGGTGGTTTGTAGCTAAGTTCAAAATGGGGCGTAACATCTCTTTCCATAAGGAAGGCAACTTCCTGAAAGGGGATGATAAAATTACTTGTTCTATGAAGCGGCTCCCAGATAGAAGCTGCCTGCTTATAACGTTTGAGATTAAAATAGGCGATGCCGGCATTGAACCGGTTTTCCCAGCTAACATGGTATCTCTCATACTTTTTATAGAGATCAATAACCCGGCGGTGGTCCTGGAGAGCGCCGGCAGCCCGAATGATCTGCACAGTGTACTCGTACCAGGAGTGGGGTTCGATATTTTCTTTTCGCAAAGAAGGGAGTTTGTTTTCGAAAACCTTCACAGCCTGGTTCAGGAAGTTCTCTGCTTCTTTACGGCGCTCAAGCCGGGCATATAACTGGGCGGCAAGGCCAAGGGTATAGGGGCTTTCAACAGCAGAACCTGTTACCAAATATGGTTCCAAAAGGGACAGGGCCTGTTTGATATTGCCCCGAGCATATTCAATCGTGGCCAGATTGTTTGCTATAACATTTTTATCTTTGCCTTTTGCGTGGGGCAAAAGGTTTTGCAGAATTTCCTC
>CAYGHB010000345.1:0-2021 GCA_964349375.1 uncultured Syntrophomonadaceae bacterium
ACGATGCTGGCGATGAAAGACACTATTGAAGTTTTAAAAGAAGAAGGTTTAAGAGACTCGGTTAAAGTGATTGTCGGCGGCGCGCCAGTAACCCAGGATTTTGCCGATGAGATTGGGGCGGACGGCTGGGCTCCCGATGCCGCTTCGGCCAAGGATCTGGCCCAGAAACTGGCCGGCTAACAGAGTCTGACCTTGAAACCTAGTTAAGAAAGGAGACAAAGTTTGTGGATAAATGCGTAAGGGCACGTTATAAAGTTAACAGTACCCCGATGTTTCAGATGCTGACCGAATCACAGCAGAGAGATATTTATCAAGCTGCGCTCGAGATTCTGGAGAGAACGGGAGCAGTGGTGCATGATCAGGAATCGCTCGAACTTTTTAAGAAAGCGGGGTGCTGGGTCGAAGGCGATCGGGTTCGCATCCCGGCCGGCATCACCGAATGGGCTGTAGCAGCAGCACCGTCGCGGATCCTCTTATACAACCGGGAAGGAAAGCGGAGTATGGTTTTGGAAGGCCGAAATACCTACTATGGTCCCGGACCAACCAATACCTACCACCGCGATCCGGAAACCGGTGAAAGAAGAAGACCCGTATTAAGCGACAGTGAAAACGCCGGTAAAGTATGTGATGCCCTCCCCAATATTGATTTTACGATGGACCTAGGCACACCTACTGGAGTGACCGACACCCTGGCAGATGTTTATGCTTTTAAATCGCTGGTTACAAACTGCCGCAAACCGATCGTACACTGGGGCTTTGATATTGAACAGTACCAGGATATTATCGACATTGCTACGGCAGTTGTCGGTGGGTTGGAGAATCTGCAGAAGAGGCCTTTTATTTGCCTTTACTCTGAACCCAGCTCGCCCCTGGTTCATTCGCGGGAAGCTATTGCCAAAGCGGTATTTGCCGCAAAGAATAGAGTTCCCATTGTTTACACTCCTTGCGTAATGCTCGGCGGCACCACACCGGCTACCATGGCCGGCACCATAGCTCTTGGTGTGGCTGAGAGCTTGGTCGGTATTGTCGTTTCGCAGCTGGTTCGTGAAGGCTCCCCGATTATCATGGGTGGTGTTTACGCCATCATGGATATGAAGACCACCGTTTATAGTTACGGCAGCCCCGAGTTCCATATTATGCAGGCTGGTATTGCTGAAGTGGCCCACTACATGAACCTCCCGGTTTTCGGCACCGCAGGCTGCACCGACTCTCATACTCTCGACGGTCAGGCAGCCGGCGAGGCGACCATGAGTATTTTGATGGCCGCTCAAAGTGGCGCTAACCTTGTTCACGATGTTGGCTACACTGGCTCCGGTTCACAGGGTTCTTTATACCAGTTGGTAATGTGCGATGAAATTATCGGTATGGTTAAACGCTTTATGCGCGGAATGAAAGTCGATGATGAGACCCTGGCTGTTGAAGTTATTGACCGGGTCGGCCCTGGTGGCCACCATCTGGCTGATCCCCATACCATGAAACACTTTAAAACTGAAACCTGGTTCCCGAGTACCATTAACCGGATGCGCTACGATGAGTGGAAAAACTCAACCAACTCATCCACCATGGGCGATCGGGTAGCGCAAAAAATGCGCGATATCCTGAAAAACCACGAAGTTCCGGCGCTTCCGGATGATGTTCTGAAGAAGATTGATGAGATAATCAAGAAGGCTGAAGATCGCGAAGCTAAGAAGAAAAAGAAATAGAGCATTGCTGATTAGCTTTAAGTATATTTTAAGGAGGAACATTTACAGTGGCAGATTTTGAAACCTTGGCAGGAGCCATTATCGAATGCAACGCGGCGAAAGCCGGCGAACTGACCCAGAAGCTGGTTGACGAAGGAGTAAAACCCTCAGAGATTATTAACCAGGGCCTAATCAGCGGCATGAACGTGGTAGGAGACCGTTTTAAAAAGGGAGACATGTATGTTCCCGAAGTAATGATGGCTGCGAAAGCGATGCACGCCGGGATGAACATTGTCAAGCCGCTGCTTTTGGAAGGCGAAAGCGCCACCACCGGTAAAG
>CAYGHB010000346.1:0-2020 GCA_964349375.1 uncultured Syntrophomonadaceae bacterium
GGGCCGAGAGAACTTTCTGGTATTTATCAGCATTAAAATCTTTAAAAAGCGGGTCATCGACAACCAAAACCTTCACTCCGTAAGCGGCCATCTTATTAGCCAGCTCATCCATCTCGCTGCCGATCAGCAGAACCATTACTTCTCCGCCCATTTCTCCGGCAAGCTTGGGGGCAACAGCCATCATTTCAAAAGATACATCTCTTAAAGCTCCCTGGCGGTGCTCCGCCAATACTAAGATGTTACCCATTATACAAGGCCTCCTTTAACCAGGATCGACGCCAGTTTTTCTGCTTTTTCATCCGGCTCGCCTTCAATAAACTCAGCAGATGATTCAACTTTGGGAATGTAAAGCTGTTCCAGAATCACCATGGAGGCGTCAGCATTTACTTCAGCGGCATCAATGCCAAGGTCGCCAAGACTGGCTACTTTCAGCTCTTTCTTCTGTGCTTCCCGAATACCACGAATCGGAGCATAGCGCGGTTCATTGATACCGGTCTGGATAGTCAGCACAGCGGGCAGTTCAACTTCCATTACTTCCATCAATCCGCCTTCAAGCTCACGGTAGGCCTTGACCTTTTTACCGTCAAGAATTTCGACTTTTTTGACCATCGAAGCATGGTTTACACCAAGTTCTTCTGCCAGGGCTACACCGGTAGACATGTGCCAATCGTCGTTGGCCATGCAGCCGGTCAAGACCAGGTCAAATTCCTGGCCCTTTATAGCGCCGGCCAGTACCTTAGCCACCATCAGCGGGTCATATCCGGCAATATTTTCATCTTCGATGCGCACTGCCCGGTCGCAACCCTTGGCCATGGCCATGCGTATCATCACGTCAGATTGCTTCGGACCGATCGAAAGCACTGTAATATCGCCCTCGCCGGCTTCCTTGATTAATACCGATTCCTCAACAGCATAGTTGTCAGCATCATTGATATCAAAAGAAAATCGACTGCTGTCAACAGATACGCCATCTGGATTGAGCTTTACTTCCGCTTCGGAAGTATCAGGCACATACTTGATACAAACAAACATTTTCATCGTTCTGTCCACCTCCTGCCAAAATTAAAAAACTATTCAACTTCTACAAATTCACCCAGAAGTTCCATGATCTCGGCCACCCTCATCTCTTCCTCGTAACCGAGCCCTTTCACGGCATCCTCCAGGGTTAAAACACAAAAGGGACAGGCAACAGCCACTATATCGGCCTCCAGCGCTTTGGCATCCTTGATCCGCGTTTCCGCTAAACGTTCTTTTTTCGACGTTGACTCTACCCACATTTTACCTCCGCCGCCCTCACAGCATAATGAGCGTTCGCGCCGGCGATCAAATTCCAGCAACTCAACACCAGGAATACTCCTTAAGAGCTGCCGTGGTTCATCGTAAACGTCTCCCTGTTTACCAAGATAGCAGGGATCATGGAAAACCACCTTTTTCTGGAGCTCACCCTTCCAGGTCAGCTTGCCTTCCTTCAGCAACTCCTCTAAGAGTTGCGTGTAGTGCAACACCGGCATCTTCAGGTTTGGATACTGTTTCTGATAGGTTGTAAAACAGTGGGGCGATAGGGTAACAAGTCGGGTGGCGGAAAATTCATTCAAAAACTCCGTATTGTCTTCAACCTGCATTTCAAAGAGACCCTCTTCGCCAAGGGTAAAGACCTCGCTGCCGCAGCAGCTTTCGCTGTCATCAAGAAAAGCATAATCAACCCCGGCTTTGTTCAGAATGCGCACCAGGTTTTTGGCGATCATCTGCACACGGGGGTCATAGGCGATTGTACAGCAGACAAAAAAGAGGTTTTCGACTGGGACACCGGGTTCGGCAATTATAACATCCAACCCTTCCATCCAGTCGCTCCTGGCCGCTCTGGCTTTCTCCCAGGGGTTACCCTCCAGGAGTACGCTCTGCAGGGCATCGCGAACCGTCGGCTCAACTTTACCGCTTTCAACAATCATCGTTCGTAATCCCAGCAGCACTTCAAGCGGTTTTAAACCTTTGGGGCAGCGCACCGCACAGGTATGACAGG
>CAYGHB010000347.1:0-2007 GCA_964349375.1 uncultured Syntrophomonadaceae bacterium
GGCTTCAGCCAAAGATTTGGCCCAGAAACTGGCCGGCTAATCGAGCCTGACCTTAAACCTAGTTAAGAAAGGAGAGTTAGAATTAATGAAAAGTTGTTATCAGGAGCAGTCAACAAACCACTTGCGGGTTCTCTCCGATGCCCAGTGCCGCAGGCTGATTGCCGCGGCGATGGAAGTTCTGGAAAGAACCGGGGTTACTTATTTAGATGATGAAGCAGTAGACCGGATGAAACAGGCCGGCTGCTATGTTGATGGCCGGCGGGTGCGTATTCCCTTCCGTCTGGTCGAAAAAGCTTTAAATTCAGTTCCGCGCAAGGTTACCCTCTGCAACAGCAGAACCGGGGCGCGGGTGATGGAGATGGAGGGTGGTAATGCTTACTTCGGAACAGGTTCCGATACCCCTAACTTTATCGACCCTTATACCGGTAAACGGATCAAAGCGAGCCGGAAGACAGTCAGTATGGCTACCAAGTGTATTGACGCCCTGCCGAACCTTGATTTCGTGATGTCGCTCGGTATCGTTCAGGATGTTCACCAGCTGGTTTACGATCGTTATCAGTTTGAAGCGATGGTTTTAAATACCTCCAAACCGATTGTGATTACTGCAATTGACGAGCCCGGATACGGTGATATTATCAAGATGTGCGAGATTATCGCCGGTGGTGAGGAAGAGCTGAGGAACCATCCGTTCCTGACCCTCTATGCCGAGCCGATTTCTCCGCTGCAGCATCCGAATGATTCGGCACGCAAGCTGATGCTGGCGGCTAAGAAAGGCCTGCCGGTTGTCTATACTCCCTGCATCATGGCCGGCGGCACCGTTCCGGCAACTCTGGCCGGAGCTATGGCCAATGGCTTGGCAGAAAGTTTAAGTGGCCTGGTTCTGAATCAGGTTACTTCCGAAGGCAGCCCCTTCATCATGGGTGGCGTCTTTACCGTAATGGATATGCAGACTACTATCTTCTCCTACGGCGCACCGGAATTTGACCTGATGATGGCGGCGCTGGCCGATATTCACCACTTCCTTGACATCCCGATGTTTGGCACCTGTGGTTGCACCGATGCCAAGGTGGTTGATGAGCAGGCCCTGATCGAAGGGGCCATGTCAATTCTGCTCACAGCCCAGTCAGGTGCGAACCTGAACCACGATGTTGGTTACATTGAACATGGCAATACGGCTTCACTGGAGTACCTGACCATTTGTGACGACCTGATCGGCATTGCCCGCAAGATCGTCAGCGGGATTAATGTTACTGAAGAAACGCTGGCTCTTGATATTATCGATCAGGTAGGCCCCGGCGGTCACTTCCTCGGTGAAGAGCACACCATGAAGCATTTCCGGGAGGAGACCTGGTATCCTCGTCTCTTCCAGCGCCAGATTTATGAGAACTGGGCTGCCGAAGGCTTCAAGACGCTTTTCGACAAGGCTAACGAAAAGGTCATAGATATTCTTGAAAACTATGAGCCTGAGCCACTGCCGAAAGATGTTCAGCAGAAAATGAAAGACATTATTGCCGCTGCAGAGTCGAAACTGAATAAGTAATAAATATTAACAGGTGGAGGATGAGCGATGGCCAACCTGGCCCTGGGGATTGATACCGGAGGTACTTTTACCGACGGTGTAATCTTTGATCTTGATCAAAAAGCAGTCTTAGCCACAACAAAGGTCGAAACAACCAGGCATAACCTGACCCTGGCGATCAACCGCTGTATCGATAATTTGGTTGATAAGCTGCAGAACGAAAAGCAGGGTCGCTACGATATCAGGCATGTAAAAATGGTTTCGCTCTCCACTACCCTGGCTACCAATGCCATTGTGGAAGGACAGGGAGCAGAGGTAGGCCTGATCCAGATCGGTTTTGAGCCGACTGTAGGCCTGCCCACCCCTCACTTTTCCGTAATCAGGGGCGGCTGCACGATCAAGGGCCGCTTAAAAGAAGAGCTGGACCTGAAGGAAGCAGAAGCGGCGATCCTGGCTATGAAAGACCAGGTGGATGCTTTTGCTGTTTC
>CAYGHB010000348.1:0-1999 GCA_964349375.1 uncultured Syntrophomonadaceae bacterium
CCACAAATATACCGCCTTCACCCTGCACCAGCTCCAGGATGATTGCGGCTGTATCTTCATCTGCCGCCGCTGCAACCGCTTCTAAGTTGTTAAACGGAGGTTCGTGGCTGAAGCCGGGCATCAGCGGTTCAAAGGGGTCGCGGTATACTGCCTTACCTATTGCGGAAAGGGCAAACCCGGTATGGCCATGATAGGCTTTGGCCAGGGAAATAACTTTTTTCCTTCCCGTAACGCCGCGAGCCATCTTTAAAGCAGAATCAATGGCTTCGCCACCGCCGACACCAAATAGCACATTCTTCAGGCCGGGAGGGGAAATGGCAGCAAGCTTTTCAGCCAGTGCTGCCTTTGGGGCTGATGGAAAGAGATGTTCTCCCATGTCCCACTGATCGAGGGCTTTTTCCAGCGCCCCGACAATGCGGGGGTTTCTTCTGCCGACATTGAAACTGCCAGCCGAGCAGAAGCAATCGATATAGTTATTGTCAGTGCCCAGATCCCAGACATTTACTCCCTGTCGCTGATCTTCGAGCAGGTCAAGGTCAACTGTTTTCAGAAAAACCGACTGGGCATAATTGACGTATTTCTGAAAACTTTTAATGCCTTCCTTCTTTTGTCTTGTGGCAGCTTCCGATTTCATCAGCTTATTCACTTTCTTTCAGGTTGTTTATTTTGTAGGGTGCAGGGGAATTTGGCGCTTCTCCTTGTTCATAGGGCAGCCAGCCGTCCATCAGTTTGCCGATCAGCGCTTCCATCAGGCCTGGAAAAAGTCCGTAGAGAGGAACTGTCAGCCGGGTAAATGACGGTGCTACCAGTTCCCGTTTTTTTTTGGCTACCGCTTTAATTATAGCTGCGGCAAGCTGCTGCGGTTTGTAGTTACCGGTGAGACGGAAAAAGAGGCTGTTTTGAACTGCGGGCAGATGTGCATCTAAAAGCGGTGAACGCACAAAGGAGGGGTATACCACTGTCAGATGAATGCCCTCGGGCTTAAGTTCGTGGCGTAAAGCGTTTGAAAAACCGACCACGGCATATTTGCCGGCTGAGTAACCGGTTGAACCCGGGAAGGGATATTTGCCGCCCAGCGAAGAAATGTTGACAATATGTCCGCTGCCCTGCTTGCGCATTTGCGGAATAACGGTGCGTATACAGTACACTGTGCCAAGCAGATTTACATCCACCATTTCGCTGATCGCCTCGTTGTCCAGTTCGCCAAACCCGCCGGCTCTAAAGACGCCGGCGCAATTAAAAATGTAATCGATCCGGCCGAATTCTTCGAGTGTTTTCTGCGCCAGTTCTTCAGCCATGCGGTTGTTTGAAACATCGGTGGGGCAGACTAGTGATTTAGCCGGGGCAAGTTCGCCGGCCAGCTTCTCAAGCGGTTCCTTCTTTCTTGCCGCCAGGCTTATGTTAGCGCCGGCGGCAGCCAACTCAAAACAGATAGCGCGGCCAATCCCCGAACTCGCTCCGGTGACAATCGCCACCTTGCCATTAAAGGAATTCTGTACCATAACCTCTCCTGCAAAACCTGCTCAATGCAAGAATTTTATCACGCCTTTCTTTCTTTCTTTTTATTATGTCTGCCTTGCCACTGCTCCATCGCCTGGTTATTTGTTTACCAGGCCTGTTTTAATACTTCGAGCACCTCTTCGGCATCGAGCACCATGCGTGGGTTATAGATAATTGAAGCATCAGACATAGAGAGTTCTGCCGCCTCAGTTAAACCGTCCTCCGGCACTCCAGCATCGCGCAGTTTCTGGGTCAGGCCGATTTTTCTGGTCAGCTCCCAGACAGCCTCAGCTGCTTTCTTGCCGGCTTCCACGTCATCCAGACCGCGCGTATCGAGATCCATTGCCCGGGCAATAAGGGCGTAACGGTCGGCGCAATCTTCAACGTTAAAGAGCATGACATGGGGTAGTAATATTCCGTTGGCCAGACCATGTGGCACCCCAAAGAGAGCGCCGACTGAATGGGCGATGGCGTGCACCATTCCAACCTGGGCATTGCC
>CAYGHB010000349.1:0-1995 GCA_964349375.1 uncultured Syntrophomonadaceae bacterium
CGTTCCAGCTGCTGAAAAAAACCTTGGCCATTTATACCTCTCTTTTCCGTCTTAAACTAGGGCTATTAAGCTGATCTTAAATAATTGAGCAGCTAGTGCAACTTTCAAATTGTCACCGGTAAGAAAACTTCTTCATTACTGTCGGGAAATCCTTTTAAGTTTCAGATAAAAGAACAGATCAATCCTGCAATACTTTATGCCGCAGGCGGCGGCAGGCGGTGATGGCCTGACCGACAGCATTATCGCCCCCATAGTTTGCCCCGGCAAAATAAAGCGTCTTGCCGCTGAAAAAGCTGCTAATTCTGTCGCGGATAAATAAGTTGGCGCTCACTCCGCCCACAACCAACAGACCGGTGTAATCTTCATCTTCTTCCCAGGCACTGGCGACCGCGGCGCAAAGAGAATCGGCAATGCAGATCTCAACAGCCCTGGCCAGATTCTCCGGTCGGCAGCCTCGCTGCAGCAACCGTTCGGCCTCGCTGGCCGGGCCGGAGAAACTGATCACGGCGCCTTTTACTGCCAACGGCAATCCTGGCAGATCTTCTCCCGCTCCTAAGGCAAGTGTTTCTAAGTGCGGGCCGGCCGGGAAAGGCAGCTTCAATTTGCGACCAATGCGATCGATAAATTGACCGGCGTTCAGATCAGCTGTTCCGCCGATTAAGGCAGTTTTCAACCAGCCGGGTATTTCTTCTTCAGCGGTGACAATTTCCGTGGTTCCACCCGAGATCTGCAGGACCAGGTATGAGTCGCTCCCTGCGGCAGCCGCCCAGAGGCCGGCCATGATATGGCCCTCCTGGTGTGAGCTGTTAAAATAATCAAGGCCCATAGTCTGTGCTAAAAACAGACCATAGGCCTCTCCAACTTTAAATACAGGCATATATGAGTGATCGACAGGGCGGGGACGATCGGAGACTGAAATCGCCTTGATGTTGTCCCGGTGAAACTCAGCCCGACACTCAGACCAGAGCAGCGGCATATTTTTGATATGCTCAAAGACCGCTTCCGACTGTCTTAAGCCAAGTTCACCCTCTTTAACCGGCAGGGCAATCCTGCGTTCATAAATTAAATGTTCATCCTGATCGACAAGAGCCAGCGAAGTTGTGTAAGCCGAAGTGTCTAAACCAAGACAGAGGATTTGATCACTGCTCCTTTTCAAGCAGTTCACCTGCCGACCGGTCCAAAACCCCGTTAATGAAGCCGACCGCCTCCCCACTGCTGCCATATTTCTTGCCCAGTTCCAACGCTTCGTTAATCGAAACAGCATGGGGTACATCAGGCCGGTAGAAAATCTCGTAGAGACCCAGCCTTAATAGATTGCGATCAACAGCTGATAAACGATTTAGCTCCCATTTAACCAGGTGCTTCGCTATGATGCTGTCAAGCTGATCAAGTTTTTCCAGGGTTCCGGTAACCAGCTCACCGATAAACAGCTCTTCGTCTTCTCCAACGTTGTAGCCTTCTTTGGCATAACGGAGAGCCTGCTCGGCCCTGCATTTACCGATATCAACCTGAAATAGGGCCTTAAACGCCAATTCTCTTGCTAAACGACGGGACACTAGTCTACAACCTCCGCTGTAACGGATATGAGCAGCATAACAGCTTTTCCCGCCGCGGGAAAAAGATGCGCACCACTGTTTTTATTCCGATTTAAAAAAACGATCCAGCAGGCGCCCGATTCCCGGCCCAACATCCAGCCTCCAGCCAAGAACCAAACCGACTCCAATACAAAGAAATACAAATACTCCTACCCAGAATCCATGGTTGATCACCAGCAGGGCAAAGATCAAGCCTAGCAAGGCACCTACGAATTTACCCCAGTTCTTGCTAAGTAATGTCCACCAGTTAGGGTCGGCCAAAATTATCACACCCCTTTTCCAGCATTTCTATGATTACCTGGAAACAGCCTGGTCCATAATAATATTGTCAACGGTAACCTCTATTTCGCTGACCGTGATCCCGGTTGTCGATTCAAGATACTCCTTCGTTTTTGACTGC
>CAYGHB010000350.1:0-1991 GCA_964349375.1 uncultured Syntrophomonadaceae bacterium
TAGCCTTTAAGACGAACACCGACGTCAATGCTGATTATATCGCCCTCTTCAAGCTTGCGCAACCCGGGGATACCGTGTACTACTTGATCATTGACAGAAGCACAGATCGAAGCCGGAAAGTTATGATAACCCAGAAAGGCCGGTTCGGCGCCGTGTTTGCGGATGGTTTTCTCTGCGAGCTTGTCGAGCATCGCGGTGGTTATGCCAACCCTGATCGATCGCTCCATCTCTTGCAGCACTTCAGCGACTACCTTACCTGCTTCCCGCATCAGTTTTATTTCCCGCGCCGACTTTAACTTAATCATTACCATTCACTACTTCATGAATCCGCGATAGCTGCGCATCAGCATATGGCTCTCGATCTGCTTAAATGTTTCAAGAACCACACCAACCACAATAATCAGACCGGTGCCGCTAAAAATAATATTCATACCGGTTAGCCGTTCCAAAATAATCGGAAACACAGCGATGAAAGCAAGCGAAAACGCACCTGCGGTGGTCAGTCTGGATGTAACTCTGGCCAGATAATCGGCAGTCGGACGACCCGGACGCAAGCCGGGAATAAAGCCGCCATACTTCTTAATGTTGCCCGCCACCTGGAAGGGGTCAAACTGAACTGCAGTGTAGAAATATGTAAACAGGATAATTAAAGACATATATAAAAACAGGTTCAGGTTAGTGCCCCAGCCAAGGCTGGCTGCTATTTTCTGCGCTACCGGATGTTGAATAAAGCTGACCAACGTCTGCGGAAAACTTAAAATCACCGACGCGAAAATAACCGGGATAACCCCTGCCTGATTAACTTTCATCGGGATGTGCGTAGCCTGGCCTCCATACATTTTGCGACCGACTACACGCTTGCTATACTGCACATTGATTCTTCGTTGTCCTTGATCAAGTCCAATTATACCAACAATCAACCCGAGCAGCATAATCAAGACGAGGGCAATGATCAGCAGGTTGATCTGACCGAAACGATACTGTTCAGCAGCCATAGCCACACCGATCGGAAATCCGGCAACAATACCGGCAAAGATAATCAGTGATATACCGTTACCGATACCTTTCTCGGTAATTAATTCCCCCATCCACATCAGAAAAGCGGTGCCGGCAGTCATTGAGATGATGATTGTTGCGTAAGATAGAAATGTTCTATCCAGCACAGCATCACCGGCAATGAGCGTCGCCAGACCCAGAGCCTGGATTACAGCTATCACAATTGTGCCGTAGCGGGTGATCTGTGATATTTTTTTCCGGCCTTCGGGACCTTCCTGACTCCACTCCTTCAGCTTCGGAATAACTATAGTCAACAGGTTCATGATGATGGAAGCATTAATGTAGGGCATAATGCCCAATGCAAATATTGTAAAGTTCTCTAAGTTACCGCCACCAATGATGTTGACGAAGCCAAATATCGTATCCTGCTGGAAAAACTCAGCTAGCCGGGATGGATCGACTCCGGGGACAGGGATCGCCGATCCGACCCGAAAGACCACGAACATGGCTAGGGTGAAGAGAATACGATCTCTAAGTTCTTTGATCCTCCACGCTGTACGCACTGTTTCCAGCAATTTAAATCACCTCTGCCTTCCCGCCAACTGCTTCTATCTTAGACTGCGCCTGCTTGCTAAAGCGGTGAGCATGAATCTCGAGTTTGCGATCAAGTTCACCATCACCCAGTATTTTAAGGGGATCGCGCAGGTTCTTAAGCACGCCTGCTTCCACTAATAATTCCGGTGTAACTACAGTCCCTGCTTCAAATACATTCAGGTCGTCAAGATTAACAATGTTCCATTTTTGCTTAAATATATTGGTAAAACCGCGCTTCGGCAGGCGCTGGAAATAAGGCATCTGACCACCTTCAAATCCACGGCGAACGCCGGAACCCGAACGAGATCTTTGACCTTTTTGCCCCCGGCCGGATGTTTTGCCCAACCCCGAAGCCATACCTCTTCCTTTACGTTTAGCCGCTTTCCTGGCTCCCTCAGGAG
>CAYGHB010000351.1:0-1990 GCA_964349375.1 uncultured Syntrophomonadaceae bacterium
GGATATTTTGCTGGACTGGGGAATATCATTTATAGTAAGATATGTTTTTTACAAATCAACAGGAGGTCGTTGATCATGAAGATTAATGTGCGCGGCAAGAATATCGAAGTTACACCGGCTTTAATCGAGTATGCGGAAAAAAGGCTAAGTAAACTCGATAAACACTTTGACGATAAAACTGACGTGCAGGTTGTTTTAAGCGTTATTCGTGACGATCATATAGTGGAAGTGACTGTCAACGTAAATGGCCTGATGTTAAGGGCCGAGGAATCAACCGGCGACATGTATGCCTCAATAGACTTGGTCGTGGAAAAGCTGGAGCGTCAGATAAAGAAGTATAAAACCAGGATGACCAGGTCACTGCGCCAGCGCGGCGTGCGGATTATGAGCGAAAAGCATGCAGCCCTGGAGGCGGAGGAAAGGGCCGGTGAAGAGCCGCCGCGGATTGTGAGAACCAAGCGATTCACTTTAAAGCCGATGACCGTGGAGGAAGCCATTTTACAGATGGATCTGCTGGGTCATAACTTTTTCGTCTTCTCCAGCGCTGAAAGCGAAGCGGTTAATGTAATCTATCGGCGCCGTGATGGTCACTATGGACTGATCGAGCCCGAATAAAAACTGCGCACCGCTGCAGGGCTAAAAGTGAGACGAGGTTTTAATCTATGAGTAAAAGGGTCAGTGCGGTCATTTTTGAAGGTTCATCGCCCCTCTCTCCGGTAGAGGAGATGATGGTCCGGGTTAGAGAGGCCGCCCTGCTCGATAACCTGGAAAAGCTGACCAAGGTTCCTGAAATACAGGATTACTACCTCTACACCAACCGACCGGAACTTAAGAAACCTGCCTCCCGCCTGGGGGCGCAGGTTTTTCTTAATAACGCCGAACCGCAACATTTTCACTTTGGCGAGGCTCTGAAGAGCGCAATCCTCGAGCACGGCCTGCAAAGGGTTTTTTGTCTCAGCGGCGCAGGATGCCCCCTGATTACGGTGCAGGAGCTTCAGATGGTGGCCCACAGGCTGGTGGAACGAGAGAACTACGTTTACACCAACAACACCCAATCTTCCGATATGACCGCTTTTACAGTTACGAAAGGGTTTGAGGCGGCACAGTTGCCGGCGATGGATAACAGCCTGGCCCTGACTCTGCGCGATCACCTTGGCCTGGAGATGGAGCTGATGCCCCACACCCTTGGCCTGCTCTTCGATATCGATACCCCAACGGACCTGGTGGTCTTAGGGGCCGGACCCTTTGGCGGACCGCGAACCAGGAAATCCCTGCAGGAGTTGAAACTGGACTACGGAACGCTTAACGCCGCCAAGGCGGTTTTAAGCGCCGAGTATGAAGATGTGGCCCTGATTGGCAGAGTTGGAGCGCCGGTAATCGGGCGCCTTAACGCTGATCTGAAACTGAGACTGCGGGTTTTTTCCGAAGAAAGGGGCATGAAGTCGCTGGGACGCATTGAGGCCAAAGAGGTGATCTCCCTGCTGGGGCTGCTGCTCGATCATGCCGGGATTGATCATTTTTTTGAGTACCTGGCCCGGGTGGCTCGTTGTGCCTTTATCGACAGCCGGGTGCTCTTTTATCATTATCAGCTGGATCTTAGTGATCAGGAACGCTTTTTATCAGACCTTGGCCGCTGGGAAGAGCTGGAGAACCCCTGGCTGCGTGGTTTTACCCGTGCTGCTGTAACCTGTAAAATACCGGTCCTGCTCGGTGGTCATTCACTGGTAGCAGGCAGCCTCTGGGCTCTTTGCGATGAGCTTGCTGCTGGCGCCGGCCGCATATAAAACCTTGTTTTAGCCTGCTGAAGGTGATAATATTAGCACAGCGGCTGCCCCGGCAGGGGTCCGGCCGGTTATCTATGGAACCGCTAGGGTTCTTTTTTGCTTGAAGAGCTTGAAAGGGGACTTTCAATGGCCGGGTTTATGAAAAATATATTCGGAGATCCAAACGAAAAAGAAATCAAACGACTGCAGAAGATTGTGGACGAGGT
>CAYGHB010000352.1:0-1959 GCA_964349375.1 uncultured Syntrophomonadaceae bacterium
TGCCGTATGTGTTTTTTGTCATACCAGGCTCGTAACAGGCCTGCCCGAACAGCGCAGCCTGTTGATCGCCGGCGATGCCGCCGATGGGAATCCTGATGCCGGAAAAGAGCTCCGGGACGGTCTCGCCGTAGATCATGCTATTAGGCATCACCTGGGGCAGGGCCGCCTGGGGAACATCAAAGAGCTTAAGCAGGGTTTCATCCCATTTTAATTCATGGATATTAAAAAGCAGGGTGCGGGAGGCGTTGCTGTAATCGGTGGCGAAAACCTGCCCTCCCGTGAGGCGAAAAAGCAGGTAACTGTCGATCGTTCCGCAGCACAGCCTCTCCTCTGCCGCCGCTTCGCTCACAACACTGATATTGTCCAGGGCCCAGCGGATTTTCGATCCCGAAAAATAGGGGTCCAGAAGCAGACCTGTTTTTCGGCGCACCTCATCTTCATGACCCTCTTCTTTAAAACGCCGGCATAAATCAGCCGTACGGCGGCACTGCCAGACAATTGCCCTGGTAAGTGGGGCTCCGTTATTCTTATCCCAAAAAACAACGGTTTCTCGCTGGTTAGTAATGCCGATTGCCGCCACATCGCCGGCCCCTAGACCAGCCTGCACCAGCACCTCTGAAGCGGAAAGCAGAACATTTCTCCAGATCTCTTCCGCATCGTGCTCCACCCAGCCAGGCTGCGGGTAATACTGCTTATGCTCCCGGTTTATCCTGGCCACAGAAACTCCCTCTTGATCCCACAGGATCGCAGTGGTTCCAGTAGTGCCCTGATCGATAGATAAAATATATTTTTTAATAGTAAACCCCTCCTCCGGGAAAATGATCGTCAGCTGGTTATTACTCAGGCCAGCGCAAATACCAGGGTATCACCCCTGGAGCTGCGTTTCAGCTTATCCTCATATTCAAGATAGTGAACATGCGCCAGAGCTTCACCGGTGGCAAACCACTTCTGCATCAAAGGGAAGTCGTCCCAGCTGTCAGCTACGAGATCCCAGGTCATCCCGGCAGCGATCTCAAAAGCGCTGCCCTGTCCTATTTCCCTGATAATCTCCAGTACTTCAGCAAGACGCTGGCGATGATGCTCTTTAAGCTGATCTATCCTCTGCTGGCAATCCCTGATCAGGCTGCGGTGCCCCGGCAGCACCAGGCTAATATCAAGATTATAAACACGATCAAGACTAATGAAGTATTCTGCAAGGGGGTTGCTGGTTTCAAGCCAGGTAGAAATATTTGGCGTTATATCCCCTAAGATGTGGTCTCCGGAAAAGAAAAGTTTCTGATCAGGTTCATAAAGACAGGTATGTCCGCGAGTATGCCCTGGTGTTGTAACGCAATGCAGCTCGTAGCCGCCATAAGTTAGCAGGTCGCCATCTTTAACCATTGTAAAGTTTACCGGGCCCTTGGGGCTGTAACGCTGCCCCGGATGAGAATCGATCGCTGCATCTACCAGTTCTTCAGGAAAACCGTGTTTACCGGCAAGCGAGCTTACCAGTTGCCAAAGGTCGGTTCGCTGCAAAATCTCAGCATCTGGTTCGTTAAAAAAAATTGCCGCATCGGGAGCGGAAAACTCGGCTACCAGCCCCACGTGATCGGCATGCAGGTGAGTTACAAAGTAATCAGTATGTTCCAGATCCAGATCAAGCTGGCGGAAAGCGTCGCTTAAAGCTTTTTTGCACTCATCGCGGTTCATCCCGGTGTCGATCACCAGGTTACGCTTTTTATCTTTTATGATGTATGAATTAGTAGCTTTTAAAGGGTTGCGGGGAAGCGGTATTTCAGCGCGGAACAAATTGTCGCGAATCTGTTCTACTATTGTTTCCGGCATCAGATCACATCCTTAATTTTCCTATCCTAAACAATTGAATCTCTTTTCACCCCCACCCCGACCCTCTCCCCTCAAGGGGAAGGGAGTTTTTGATCCTCTTCTTGGAGGGGGAGGGAGTAAATGGTAGCTTAATAC
>CAYGHB010000353.1:0-1956 GCA_964349375.1 uncultured Syntrophomonadaceae bacterium
TTAAGCGGCAAGGTAATCTTTGCCAAAAACAGCGATCGGCAGCCCAACGAGCCGCTGTTGACCATCAGGGTTCCGCGTCTCAGGCACAGCCCCGGTTCAAAGCTTAAGTGCACCTACATCGAAATAGATCAGGCCGATGAGACATACGAAGTTCTATTGTTAAAGCCCTCCTGGATGTGGGGGGCCGAGATGGGCGGCAATGAGTTCGGCTTGCATATCGGCAACGAAGCGGTCTTTACCCGCGAGAAGCAGGGTCCGGAAGCTTTACTGGGGATGGACATGCTGCGCCTGGCCCTGGAGCGCTGCAAAACAGCGGCGGAAGCCCTTGACCAGTTAATTGAGCTGCTTGAGAGCTACGGACAGGGTGGCAACTGCGGGTTTGAGAAAAAGTTTTACTACCACAACTCCTTCCTGATTGCCGATCCGCAGGAAGCCTGGGTGCTGGAGACGGCCGGCGAGTACTGGGCCGCCGAAAAAGTTAAAGATGTGAGAAGCATCTCGAATCGATTAAGCATCGGGAATGGCTTTGATCGGGCCCATCCGGAGTTGATTAAGCATGCCCTGAATAAAAAATGGTGTAAAAGTGAGGCCGATTTTGATTTCGCCCGTTGCTATAGCGATCCGCTGATTACCCGTTTCAGTGGCTCCGTAAACCGCAGCGGCAGCAGCAGCTGTGTACTGGAGGCTGAAAAGGGCAGGATAACGATGCAAACCATGCGCGCTATCCTGCGTTCGCACGAGGAAGGCCTCGAGGGCAGGCAGTTCAGCCGGCATTCACTGAAGAGCGTCTGCATGCATGGCGGTTTTATATTTGGCGATCAGACAACTGGCAGCTTCATCGTTGATATAGACCGCACCCGGACCACTTACCTGCTGACCGGCGGTTCAACCCCCTGTTTGGCGCTTTATAAACCCTACTGGCTGGTGGACGGCGAAAGGTTTAGCTTCAGCGAAGAGCAGCAGCAGGAAGCCCTGGAGTTTTGGAAAAAGCGGGAGCAGCTGCACCGGGCGGTTATTGAAAACCGGGTAAGCGATCTTGACGGCTACCTGGCTGAGCGCGATAACATTGAAGCGGAGCTCGACCGCCGCCTATCAGGCTTCGATCCGGCCGCGGCCGCCGAAAAAGAACTGAATGCGATCATTGCCGAGGCGCTTGAAGCAGAAGAAGAGTTGCTGGGAAAAACCCTTGCTGTCGCCCAGGGGCAAAAAAGCCGGATCAAAGGCAGCCCCTATTTCCGCTACTACTGGGGCAAACAGAATAAAAAGTTATTTTCATAAAACACCGAAATTAAAAAGTAAACCGAAACCGTGTCAAAGTCCCCGTCCCCTTGTCACGGTTTTAGACCCAGCCGCGCAGGATCATGGCGTCGGCGATTCGTTGTACGGCAACGGTGTATGCGGCTTGGCGCAGGTTGACGTGGTATTTTTCAGAGGCGTTCAGTACCGAATGATAGGCGCAGGCCATTTTTTTCCTTAGCCTTTCAAAAACTTCCGCTTCTTCCCAGTAGAGCATATTAAAATTTTGGACCATTTCGAAGTAAGAAACGGTAACTCCGCCGGCATTGCAGAGAAAATCAGGCAGCACCTGGATCCCGCGGTCAAAAAGAATTTCATCAGCCTCAGGCGTGGTCGGGCCGTTGGCCATTTCAGCAATAATCTTTGCTCGAACGATACCGGCGTTCTTCTTGGTGATCACATTTTCCAGGGCGCTGGGGCAAAGGATATCTACGTCTAAACCAAAGAGCTCGCTGTTCGTAATGTTGTCGGCATCCGGGTAATCGACAACCGAACCGGTAATCTTTTTATGCTCGAAGACTGCCGTTGGGTCGAGTCCATTCTTGTTGTAGATGCCGCCGCGCTGATCACTTACGGCTGCTATCTTACAGCCAAATATATCGTGAGCCAGGTAGGCCAGGTGAAAACCGGCATTGCCGTAACCCTGGACTGCCAGCGACG
>CAYGHB010000354.1:0-1951 GCA_964349375.1 uncultured Syntrophomonadaceae bacterium
TACATCAAGCGCAAGGTCGATCCGGAAATAACCGAGGCGGTGCGAGAAATGAATTTGCCAGGTATAGTTTTTTTTAACGAAGAGAAGCGCTATTACCCGGGTGGTAATCTTGCCTCCCAGCTGCTTGGTTTTGTCGGCATGGACCAGGGGTGGTCTGGCTTGGAGTTCTACTACGAGCAGTATTTAAGCGGCAGCGAGGGCAGGTTGCACTATCCGGCTGATGCACTGGGGCGTCAGCTTCCCCATAATTATTACGGCAACCTTTTGCCCAAGCAGAACTGTAATCTTTACCTGGCAATTGATGAATCAATTCAACACATTGTTGAAAAAGAACTGGAGCGGGTGGTGGCTGAAGCTGCACCCAGGCAGACACTGGCTATTGCTGTAGATCCCTATAGTGGTGCAGTGCTGGCAGCTGCAGCCCGGCCCGACTATGATCCGCTCAAATATGATGATTTTGACCCGGAGCGCTGGAACCTGGCTCCCTTTACTTCGTCTTTTGAGCCGGGCTCAACCTTCAAGCTGGTTACCCTGGCAGCCGTTCTGGAAGAAGGCCTATATATGCCGGAAGAGTATCTTTACTGTCCTGGTTATGTCATGGTCAACGGTCACCAAATTAATTGCTGGACTGTCGATCGCGGTGGTTGTGGCACCATAACTTTTCAGCAGTCGCTTGGCGCTTCCTGTAATACAGCTTTCATTGCCCTGGGCAGAAAACTCGGGGCGGCGAAACTGGCCGGTTATATGGAAGCTTTCGGTTTTGGCAGGGCTACCGGCATCGACTATCCCGGTGAGGGAAGCGGCCTGATTTTTAACGAATTGATGCTCGGTCCTCTGGAGTTGGCGACTACCTCATTCGGTCAGGGGATATCAGTGACCCCGGTGCAGCAGGCGATGGCAGTGTCGGCAATGATCAATGGCGGGTATCTATATCAGCCGTACCTGGTTGAAGAGATTCGAAGCATCGATGGTGAGAGAATCTTCAAAAGAGAGCCGGAGCTGGTAAGGCAAGTGATTTCAGCCGAGACTTCAAAAAAACTGATTGAGCTGATGGAAACGGTGATCCTCGAAGGAACGGGAAAAACAGCAGCTCTTGAGGGTTATAGCGCTGCCGGGAAAACCGGGACTGCTGAGAAACTGGGTGAAGACCAGCTTTATAGAAGCGATTCTTTCATCTATACTTTTGTCGGTTTTGCTCCAGTGGAAAAACCGCGCGTTGTACTTTTTGTTTCCGTAGACGGAGTTACAAAGGGGCCGCGTTTCGGTTCAGCAACCAGTGCGCCGCTTTTTAAACGGATTATGGAAGACACCCTAAATTATCTGCAGGTTACGCCCACGGCGGGAACCTCGACGGGAGAAGAGTTGAACTGAGGATAAGGAGATTGCAATGAACCTGAGAGGAATTGAAATCATTGGGGCCTGTCAAGGCAAACTGCTGCAGGGTAATCCTGAACAGCGGATAGCCGGTTTCGCTATCGACTCCAGGCAGGTTAATCCCGGTGAGCTGTTTATTCCTTTCAGGGGTGAGAAAACCGATGGTCATCTTTATATTGCTGATGCTCTCAGTCGGGGAGCTGCAGGGGCGCTGGTCGAAAGAGGGGCAGAAAACTTGCCGCAAGTGGGAGAAGAGACGCTGTTGATTGAAGTAGAAGATTCTCTCACCGCACTGCAGAAGATAGCTGCCTGGTATCGCAAAAAGTTTACGCTCACCGTAATCGGCATAACCGGCAGCAGTGGTAAGACAACGACCAAGGACTATACCGCGGGAGTTTTGGAATCGAGGTTTAAGGTTTTAAAAACTGAGGGCAACCTGAATAACCAGATCGGTTTGCCCCTGACTTTACTTAAAATGGAAGAAAACCACCAGGTGGCCGTGCTGGAGATGGGCATGAGCGAGCCCGGTGAGATTGATACGCTTTGCAGGATTGCCAACCCCTCAATCGGGGTGATC
>CAYGHB010000355.1:0-1942 GCA_964349375.1 uncultured Syntrophomonadaceae bacterium
TGATCACCGATGAAATCCAAACCGGCATGGGCCGCACCGGCACCCTCTGGGCTGTTGAGCAGGTTAACGTTGTGCCCGACATTTTAATTATGGGCAAAGCATTCGGCGGTGGTGTGATGCCGATTACCGGTATTGTGGCCCGCAAACACCTGTGGCAGAACATGCTCGAAAATCCCTGGGTCCTCGGTTCCCCTACTTTTGGCGGCAATCCCTTGAGTTGTTCCGCTGCAATTGCCTCTATCAAGTACACAGTTGAATGGGACATCCCCAAAATGGCGGCCGAAAAGGGCGGTTACATCATGGATAAGCTTCATCAGTATCAGGAAAAATACCCCTCAGTGCTTAAGGCAATCCGCGGACGCGGCCTGCTGATCGGCATGGAGTTCCCCTCCGACGAAATTGGCTTTGAGCTGGCCAAAGATCTCTTTGACCAGCGGGTATTAGTTGGCGGAACACTGAACAACGCCCGGGTAATCCGGATTGAGCCGCCTGCAGTAATTTCATATGAGCAGATTGATACTGTTCTCAGCTGCCTTGAGAAGACACTGGTCAAACTTAACAAATAGTATTCCACCGACTTGTTCACGACAAAGTTAAAGCCTGCCCTAAACCAGGGCAGGCTGCTTTTTTTATTGTTATCACAGCAGAAGTACTGAAACCTTTAAACCACAGAAAGAAATATCTCCACCAATTGTGGATCAAAATGAGTGCCGGCACTTCTCCTGATCTCCTCCAGGGCTTCTTCTTTGCTTCTGCCCTTGCTGTAAGGGCGATCATTGGTCATGGCGTCGTAGGCGTCAACAATAGCCAGGATCCGGCATTCAATCGGTATATCATATTCCTGCAGCTGAAGTGGGTAGCCACTACCATCGAATTTTTCGTGATGTTTTAGAATTAAGTCGGCAACATCGGAAAGATCGGACGAGGTTATTGCTATACGGTATCCTTTTTCCGGGTGCAGGCGCATCACATTCCACTCTTCTGCAGATAATGGCCCCTCTTTAAAAAGAATGCTATCCGGAATGCCCACCTTTCCCAAATCATGCACCTGGGCAAGTAAAGCCAGGTCGGCAAGCTGACTTGATGACAGGTTAACTTTTTCGCCCATCTTGCGGCATAAATCCTCCAATCGTTGCGCATGTCCCTGGGTGATGTAATCCCGTTCATCGAGAGCTGCTAAGAGTGCCTGAACTGACCTGTTGCGGGCCCTGGTGCTGCGATTAAGTTTATCGCGGTACATCAGGTCATCGGCATGCCTGAATACTTCCTGCAAAGATTTTTCGGTATCCGGAGCCACAGCGAGACCGATCGAAAGCCCCAGCGGCAAGTCACAATCCTGCCGGTTATACTCTTCCACCATCTCCCGTATACGGGCTGCTATCTTTTCGGCTCCCTTATCGTTAGTTCTGGTCAGGATCACTGCAAATTCATCGCCGCCAACCCTGGCCAAAATGTCATCGCCGCGGACCGCCTTGCTCAACACAGCAGCCGCCGCTTTCAGCAGTCGATCACCGGCTTCATGGCCGAGAGAGTCGTTGACCAGCTTCAAATCGTCTAAATCAGCCGTGATTAAAGCAATCGGGTATTCACGGCTCTGGCTTAAGCGCTGCATTTCTTCTTCAAAAAAAGCCCGGTTGTAGAGGCCGGTTAACTGATCATGCATACTTAGAAACTTTAATTTTTGTTCAAACCTAACGCGCTCGGTTATGTCACGGGCCAGGCCTCTGAAGCCGATTTTCTGCCCCAACTTGTCAAGAATCAGGGACACAGATAGCTCTCCGTAAGCAATCTCCCCGGTTTTCTTGATCATATCGAGGGTGAAACCGGTTACCGGCTGACCGGTTAAATAAACCTGGTGGAATGTTTGAAAAACCTTTTCCGGGTTCTTGTACATTTTTTTATAGCTTATCCCCATAAACTCTTCGCGGGAATAGCCGACCAT
>CAYGHB010000356.1:0-1901 GCA_964349375.1 uncultured Syntrophomonadaceae bacterium
GAAAGAGATGGAGTGCCCGGTAACGCTATTGCCGAATGCATAAAAACGGCCGGCGGCGAACCGGTGCTCCAACTCACCCAGTGTTTTGTCTGAACGGCGGCAGGAGCCATGGATCTGGAAGATCAGGGAATCATCAAAAAAACAGTCGAGGAGCAGGATCAGGGGAGCGCTGTGATGGTAGTGCTCGGTTCTCCTGATGACAAGAGCGCGGAAATGTATGCTGAGACTGTTAAAAATGGTGATCCCACCTATGCCGGTCCACTGGCAGGAGTCTCGTTGGGGCTCCCGGTTTATCATATTCTTGAAGATGAAGTTAAAGTGCATATTGATCCTGAGGTATACCAGCAGCAGGTTGGCATGATGGAGATGGTGCTGGATAAGGATACAATCTGTAGTGTTGTGAAAAAAATTCGCGAAGGCTAAACAGTCTTAGGATAAGGAGACCAGTTCGGGCTTAACGATGCTGCTGCCCGGTTTCGGAAATCCATTTTCAAAGAGGAAATTACTACTGGATGGGGTGAATTAAATGAGCTGCCTGATCATAACCAACAACCCTCAGGTGCCTGAGAGGTTACCCCATTTGGAGGTGTTGAGCGTCGAAGGATCTGTGCTTGATCTTTATACCCGGGTCAGAGACTTTATCCACAAGGGACACGCTTTGATTACCCACCCCCTTAGCGGCAGCTTAAAACCGGGTAAGATCCCCTACAAATCAATTATCCTGGCAGGAGAACGACAAGATCTAGATCTGATCTCTTTGCAGCTGATCGAAAGCAGCATCGAAACATACCGCATCACTTTTTCCCGGGCTGCGCAAAATATAAAGAACGGGATGCTAAAAGATTATGCAATCATTGATTTGTCTCACCTGGAAGCAGCGCTGGAGAGTTTAAAGAGCCAGCTCAACTAAGGCTCCTTGTGATTTAGTGTGATTGCCGACCCAGACCAGGGTCGAGTTGTTTAACGAGAGGAGGAAGAAAATTTGCGCCTTGAATTGGGTAAGTTGACCATATCTGATATCAGGTTTGGCGAAAAAACCGTGATCGAAAATAATGTGCTCTTTGTAAATAAAGATGAGCTAATCGCACTTCTTTCAGAAGATCCCAATCTAGCCCAGGTAGATCTGGATGTGGCCAAACCCGGCGAAGATGTAAGGATTATTCCTGTCAAAGATGTTGTTGAGCCGCGCCTTAAGGTTGAAGGGCCGGGAGGGGTTTTCCCCGGGTTTATCAGCAGCGTAGAGACTGTAGGCAGCGGTCGGACTCTGGTGCTTTCCGGGGCTGCAGTTGTTACTACCGGGAGTATTGTCGGTTTCCAGGAAGGAATCATCGATATGAGTGGGCCAGGGGCCGAGTATACACCTTTTTCCAAAACTTTAAACCTGGTGGTCTCACTGACACCGGTTACAGGCCTGCCCCAGCACAAGCACGAACAGGCCGTTAGGATGGCCGGGCTGAAAGCGGCCGCTTATCTTGGCCATGCCGGTAAGGATGTGGAGCCTGACCTGGTTGAAGTATTCGAATCGGGCTCTGTCTTAGATTGTGCTGCCGCGTATCCCGGATTACCGAAAGTGGCTTACCTCTATATGCTGCAGACCCAGGGTCTTTTGCATGATACCTACGTTTACGGAGTTGACGCAAAGAAAATCCTACCCAGCCTGATTAGCCCGACCGAAATCATGGACGGGGCAATTATCAGTGGTAACTGCGTTTCTGCCTGCGACAAAAACACCACCTACCACCATCAGAATAACCCGGTTATTGAAGAATTATTTCAATGTCATGGCAAGCAGTTATGTTTTTTGGGTGTTGTAATCAGCAATGAAAATGTTACCCTTGCAGACAAAGAGCGTTCATCGAGCTATGCGGCAAAACTGGCTAAAATGATTGGGGCGGAAGGGG
>CAYGHB010000357.1:0-1901 GCA_964349375.1 uncultured Syntrophomonadaceae bacterium
TGCTGTTAAAGCGTACCGGGTTTGAAGCCATCACCCCGTAGGCAGGCCAGACGCGGTGCAATTCCTGACCCAGTTCCGGATAAACCAGTTGCAGCTGTTCCATCACCTCTTTGGCTACACCCAGGGTTACCGCATAAACCAGGTAATGTTCCCAGACAGCCAGTGACGGGATGGTTGATCTGTCAAGGCTCGAAAAATGCCTGAGAAAGCGCTTAAAAGCATTCCACTTGGCATAGTGATCTGCTCCATCGGGTGTAAGCCTTTTTAAGGTGGCGAATAAGGCGATCATAATCGGACCGGCAACCAGGGCAATCGCCCCGGTTACAAAAAGGTCAAAGAAAAATAGGCCGAAGCCGAAAATGAATAATACGAACCCGAGGGCAATCCCAGGCCAGGCTGAGCCTTTAAAAAAATTATGCTTGTCAAATTCCTTCTTAATACCTTCAGTCCAGCTTTTATAAAATAGATAGGTGCTCTCTCTGTTTTTCTTTCCATATGCTTCTATATCACGCATGGTAACCCCCGGGCTATCCATATCGCTGACCTGGCTGAAAATAAAGCGGTATAATTCATCTTCGTGGTTTTTCAGCTTGTCTTTAACGGATGTGGGGAAAAGCCGGTAGTCTGTAAAAGGCCTTTTCCAGATTAAACCACCCTCGCCCTGGTACTCCTCCAGACGCAGATGTCCCCTGCGAGCCAGATCCATAACCGTAGCGGTAAAATCCTCCGGTTTAATTCTGCCCGTGCGCATCAGGTAACCGGTCTCGGCAGGCGAATAATCTCCGGGCAGTTCCCGGTAATAATCACCCCTGTACATCCCGGGAGCCCGTTTCGAACCAATTTTTGCAATGATAAAGTAGATCAACATGACGAACGCAAATAGTGGTCCAACGAAGTAGTCGAGCCGGGTGACAGTCCGTTTGAGGTTGGCCTGGCGAGCCCATTTTTCTTCTTCTGCCAGAATGCCGGGCAACCCTTCTTTACCGCTGAAGTTACCGGACTGCCCGACCAACGAGGAGGGGAAGGTTACCCGGCCTTCAACAAAAGTATTGGCTGGTAAACCATCAACTTCCCACACTACCATTCTCGGGCTGACAATCTGCACATCGCCGTAAAGAGGACCATGACCCCATGCCCTAATGTCACCTTCAACTGCTCCCGGCGGCAGGTGCAGGGTAATGCTCACGTAATCCGCTCGCTCGCCCCATTCCTTGCCGATAAACTGCCAGTACAGTTCGGCCAGATCTGTATGAACTAATACTGCATTATCTACTGTATAGCCGATGGTAAAAGTCCGGTCTTCGTTGTAGGCTTCATAACTCCAGTCGATATAGATCTGGTCAGACTTATATTCCACATAATAAACCCCGGGGATATCCTGAACCCCAACAGCAACTTCTCGGTATGGCACGCCCCGTTCACTGACCTGTACATCCCGGATCTTGCTATTGTGCTTCAGATAAATGTAAGACCAGGCGCCCCGGTAACGTCCGTTAAACCTGAAAGTGCGTTCCTCCACAACCTGCATCGATCCATCCGGTTTTACTTCCGCTTCAATAATCACCGTTGGAAAATAAAAGGAGCGGCCATCCTGGGCTCCGGCCTTAACCGGCAGCAACAGAACAACCGCAGCTATGATCAGCAGGCAGACCAGGCTTTCATGAAATAACCCTTTTCCTGCTTTAAGATGACCTTTATTCATCTGCTTTGCTCCTAAAATTCTACTTTAACTGCTTCACGAGCCTCCGCTTCCTCATCAAGATTGAAATATTCTTCCTTGTTAAAGCCAAACATACCGGCCACAAGAACGGTGGGGAAGCGCTGAATGGTTGTATTGTAAGTCATGACTGTATCATTATAAAACTGTCTTGAAAAAGCAATTTTGCCTTCCGTGTTGGTCA
>CAYGHB010000358.1:0-1884 GCA_964349375.1 uncultured Syntrophomonadaceae bacterium
TTTTAGCATCAGGTAGATGGTGGCGGCGCCGTTTGCGGGAAGGTACTTCTGGCTGGTGGAGAGTTCAAGCTGCACGTTCTTGTTACTCATCTTTTTATTCCTCCTGACAGTTATTTTTTAGGGCTTCGGTGGGGGGCGGGATCGTTAGTGGTGGCTGATTGTTACGGGTGATTTATTTCGTGATGTGACTAAAACCCCTCCGGATGATCCCTTTTACCCTGCTTTAATTTAATTTTAGCGGGTGGTTGTGACACATAAGTGTCAGTGGCAGGAGAACGGGTGTTTATTGCGGGAGATTATTTTTGCGTTTTTTTACTTTAGCCTGCTAGAATAGAAGAAAAACAAAGCAGGTGGACAAAATGCTTGGCAAATTCGACCGCATTACTTTCGATGAGTCCATATTGGGTGGACAGGCTTGCATTAGAAATATGCGAATTCCTGTTTCCCTGATTATTAATTTTGTGGATCATGGTAAGCAGTTAAATGAAATAATTGGCAAGACTAAAGTCTTAGCAGGGGAACCCCGGTCTCTTCTGCGACCGCAATCAGCTTATGATCCAGGGTGGCCAGGGGGCAGCCACTGTGCAAGGCCAGGTTGAGATAGGCAAGATCATAGCTGCAAAGACTGAGGCTGCGACCAAGTGATAGCAGCCCTGGGATTGCAGCCCTTGGCATTAACTGTTCAATATCGATGGGCAGTTGCAACAGAAGGGTTATAAAGCGGGTGCTTTCGGCCTGCTTTATTCTATCTTTCCGCTCTGCAACCAGCAAAACGTTGACCACTTCGAGGGCCCATATTGTCGGCACCAGAGCCCGCGCAGTGGTTAGTTCCTCCAGCACCGCATCAGCGTAATCATTGGCTTCATCGCCAAAACACCATGACATGACCACTGAGTTATCGAGCACAAAAATTTTGTCCATTCTATTTTCTGCCTTCTTCGATCAGATCGCGAATGGATAACCCGGACAGGCGGTTGCCTTCTCTTAGTTTATAAATATTATCGATTACTGTCCTGACATCAGACTGCTGTTCGGACTGATAGGGTTTAAGAACAGCCACGGGAAGGTCATGTTTAGTAATAATGATTCCTTCACCTTCTTTCACCTGTTCAAGCAATCTGGGTAAGTGAGTTTTTGCTTCATAAGCGCCAACTTTTTTCATCATCTATCACTCCTAAAGCATATACTAGTCTGAGACTGGTCTATCATGAGACATGTTGCCTGTCAAGAACGCCAGGGCATAGATAGGGAGTGGGTTTGAGGTTAACTTAATGTAAAATATAAATCCTCTATGCCTTTGAAGACACAAAGGATTAACAGCCACCTGCCTAAGGCCGCTCCATGATCGCTTCCACCGCCACGCGCACGGAGTCAGCCACCAAATCACTGCATTTCTGCGACAACTCCTGAAGCCTTACTTCCCTCTCTTTATCCCCAGTCATCTGGCATCGTCCCTTTCAGCAAGGCAGATAGATCCTTCTTCTTTGTTACTCGCTTTCATTTTAAATTATTATATATTATATAGAGGTAAAATACAGGTGGGTAAAATTCCCCCAGAGAAAATTTGATCTCTAATCGCTCATTAGCTTAGAGGAATATTAGCTGTTCTTCGCTAATTGATGTTATAAATGTGTCGATTGTAATGTTCAGAAATAATAAAAACCGTTGCACGATTATAGGCACAGGAGGTTGCCCTGAATGGAGAAAGAAATATTGGAGCGAATCTGTTTTAACTGTAATTTTTTTGTTTCGTCCAGGCCGGGTTTTTCCGAATACGGCATCTGCCTGGAGGACAAGGACTTTGAGCCATTTATTGATGAACTGCTGGGAAATTTAAATTACAGCTGCTGCGAAGAACTACTCCGGGAAAAAGAGTTTCCCGGG
>CAYGHB010000359.1:0-1855 GCA_964349375.1 uncultured Syntrophomonadaceae bacterium
TCAAAGACCTTTGGCGAGCATGCCAACAATCTGCTGAAAGAGATTTTACAGTGGCACGAGGTTCCCGGACTTGACCCGCAGCAGGAAGAAGAGATCAGGGCGATTGTGGAAGGGTAAACTTAAAAAATTCCGGATTGGCCTGATTGGGATCTGCTTGGTATAATGGTTAGCGAAGGGAGGCAACAAATGTTAAAAGAACTGACTGTTGAAAACTTTGTCCGTGAAGTGGCCTCATCGACACCGGCGCCCGGAGGAGGAAGCGTGGCGGCGCTGGCCGGGGCACAGGGGGCGGGGCTGCTCTCCATGTACTGTCATTTAAGCCAAAACCGCGATAAGCTGGGAGATGTGGTCGATCAGCTGCAGCAGGCCGGCGAAGAGGCCCGTTTTATTAAGGTTAAATTGCTGGAAGCAATCGACGAAGACACCCTGGCTTTTAACCAGGTGATGGAAGCCTACCGCCTGCCGAAGACAAGTGACGCGGAGAAATCAGACCGGAAAGAAGCGATCCAACTGGCGGCAATCTATGCCGCTGAAGTGCCGCTCAGAACAGCGCGCGGAGCACTGAAGGTTTTGGCAATAATCAGCGAGGTAACTGGCAGGGGAAACCCGGCGGCAGTTACCGATTTAGGGGTCGCCAACCTGCAAGCCTATGCCGGATTGGTTGGTGCCTGCTACAATGTGCTGATTAATCTTTCCATGATTACCGACGAAGATAAGGTCGCTGATCTGCAAAAAGAGACCGGCCTGGTTCGCGCAGAAGGCGAAAAGCTTTTTGAAGCTAATAAAACCCTGATCGAAGAAGGTATTAAGTAAAATAAAACGGAGATTAATCGATGATCGAACGCTATGAGCTGATTGACAATTCAATATTGCTGCGGTATCTTTTTTACCCCCGCCGGCAGCACAGCAAGCCGCGCGAGGGGGCCTTTGATTTAAGCGTGCCGGTTGAAGCCAATGTCGATATTGTTTGCCGTGCCTACCCTGCTGCTGCGGATGGTCCCTGGATTATTTACTTTCACGGCAACGGTGAAGTGGTCAGCGATTACGACGGTATTGCGCCGCTCTATAAAAACCGCCAGCTAAACCTGTTGGTTGCCGACTACCGCGGTTATGGGGCCAGTGGCGGCACGCCGACCTTCGGCGACCTGGTGGCCGATGCCCGTAAAATATTTGAGCACCTGGCGGCCGACTTTCCGGCCGAGCTAAAACCCGATCGGTGGTTTGTCATGGGCCGCTCTCTCGGCAGCATCTCAGCCCTGGAACTGGCCGCCGCTTACCCCGATCAGATCGGCGGAATGATTATTGAAAGCGGTTTTATCAGTGTGGCCGGTTTAATCAGCCACCTTGGCCTGCCGTCGCCGGGGAATTTAAGCGGTCTTGAAAAATCTTATCGTGAAATGGCTGCTAAGATCAGTCTTTCCTCACTGATAATTCACGGTGAGCGAGACAGCCTGGTGCCGCTTTCCCAGGGGCGGGAACTTTTTGAGGCCCTTGGTTCAGCGAAGAAAGAAATGGTTGTAATTTCCTTAGCCGACCATAATGATATAATGTTTGTTGACTCGCATAAATATATGAGCGCTATTGAAGATTTTATCAGGAGGAATCGCTAAATGCTGGTAAGAGATGTTATGACCACAGAAGTAATAACTGTATCGACCGGTGATTCGGTCGAAACCTGCGCGAAACTGCTGCAGGAGCACAACATCAGCGGTCTGCCGGTTCTCGACGAAGCCGGCAGGGTGGCGGGCATGGTGACCGAAGGCGACATGATCAGGCGCGCTTCAAGGGTAAAAGCACCCGGCTACCTTGAGATTTTAGGCGGGCTGATCTATCTGGGCAGCCCTAAAAAATTTGT
>CAYGHB010000360.1:0-1828 GCA_964349375.1 uncultured Syntrophomonadaceae bacterium
TGAGAATGAAGTTGTTTAAAGACAAGAAGTATTCGGTTATAGATATTGGTTTAATCAAATGGAGTTGTATTTTATTTGGCATGGTACTGGGGGCATACCTTGCAGATTTTATTTTAGGTTATGTATGGCTATTTATTATAGTAGCGTTCATCTTGGCTATTAAGCCGATCGTTGCGTACTTTAAAGAAGGTTAATTTGAACTTAGGAAACAATCGCTTATGAAACATTTGGGGTTAGGTTTTACGTGCGTCAAGCGAAGCTTGGCAGTTCTTACCGGCGAGAATCCGAATTAGGTAAAGGTTAGCCACCAGCCTAACACCTATACCACATTCAGGAGGGTGACAGACTGGATGAAGCTGGTAGATGGTAGTGATCAGGCCGTAACTAAAGTGATATTTCAAGACCTGACCCCATTTATGTAAGGAGGTGTTACCGATCACGGCTGAATGGAAGCACAAGCAAAGCAAGGTAAGAGAGTTTTTAATAAAGATGCAGATAGGGGGTTTTGTTTTTAGCCGCCGCTCAAGTTTTTCATGGTTAACCGGCGGAGGTGAAAGCGGTGTTGATGAATTTTCAGAAGCCGGAGTCGCCGACCTGGTTATTACGGAAAACAAAGCATATGTGCTGGCACCTAACAATGAAATTGATCTGCTCCTGAAAGAGCCTCTCGCCGATCAGGGCTACGAACCGGTTGTCTATTCCTGGTCCGGCAACCGGGTGGAGGCGATTAAAGCTTTAATCGGAAACAAAATAACAGGCAGTGACCTGCCTGTTCCAGGCTGTCAAGATCTATATGGCGCAGTAAAAGAACTAAGATACTCACTCCTCCCGGAAGAGCTAAAGCGATTAACTGAACTGGCGCAGACTACTGTCGCCCTGGTCGGCCAGGTTTGCCGGGCTGTTCGCCCGGGCGACAGTGAAATTAAGATTGCCGGGGAGCTGAAAGGTCGCCTGGGCCGGGAAGGCATCTATGTTCCGGTAGCGCTGGTGGCAGCAGACGAAAGGCTTGATCAATTCCGCCACCCGATCCCGACCGGAAAAAGATTTAAAAATAAAGTGATGATAGTGGTTTGTGCCCGGCGCCATGGGCTGACAGCAGCCTTAACACGCACGGTTTATGCCGATCCGGTCCCGGTGGAGGTTAAGGAGAGAATGGAGCTTGTCAACGCGATCAACGCCAGGATGATAGCCTTCACCTTTCCCGGCAAAGCGGTAAGCGAGATCTTCGAGGATGCCGTGGAAGCATATGCAGCTGCGGGATACAAAGGGGAATGGGAAAAACATCACCAGGGCGGCCCTATCGGCTACGAAAACAGGGAATATATCGCTTCTGCGAAATGTTCCGGCATGGTCATGGAGAATCAGGCTTTTGCCTGGAACCCGATGATTCTGGATGTAAAATCCGAAGAAACCGTAATCGCCGCAACCACTCACGACAGGCCACTCACTTACGATCCAGAATGGCCCTATAAAAAATATGTAACAGGCAGTCAAACCATTGTTCTGCCCGACATTTTCGAGTTATAAATCAACCAGTTACTTTCACCTAAGGAGGCACAGCATGCAAGACCGTATAATAGGAGTTGACTTTAGCACTCTCTTCATGTTTCAGCGAAAAACCCCAATGCTATGTTTGTTCTGTGGAAAGATCATACCGCAATCAGGGCAGCTGATTGAGAAATTATAGATAATCGGTTTTCATCAGCAGAACGTTGGCTCAAAAAAATCGCGCTTTACGATGATCCATTAACCTATTGCCTGAGCAATACAGACTAATAAAGAGGTGGTGCGCCAGTTCGGCGCTGTGAGTATAGCCGGTGAGAAGCCG
>CAYGHB010000361.1:0-1820 GCA_964349375.1 uncultured Syntrophomonadaceae bacterium
AAAGCAGGGAAAGGGTTCATAAAGACAGGCGCATAAACATCTTTTTAACTCTAAGAGTGTTCCGGTGTATCGGGTTTTTTGCCTAATTAAAGTTAGCAGACAGTAGGTAATCAGCGCAATATAGAGTTGTACTTCTACTGCTTGTTCACCGGTACCGAAAAAATGCTTAACGTGGAGGTGTTGCTTGATCCACTTGAAAAAAATCTCAATCTGCCAGCGGTAACGGTAAATATCTGCTATTTCCTGAGCACTGAGGGAAAAATCGTTTGTGACAATGGTAATGATTTTTCCTTGGCTATCAGTGGTTTTTATGATTCTTAAAGCATTTTTCATTTGGGTTAGGTTCTTTTTGCCTAAGATAACCTTGCTATCACTGATCAATGTGCCCTCGCCTAGCGGATATTCTTCCAAGATTTTAACCAGGGCATTGCTTTTCAGGCGGCTGGCGAACCGGATATTTTGTTCGCAGTAATAATCGAACTTTCCGTAATCAAGGTAAGCTCTGTCGAATACGTTGAAGGCATCTTTTTCTTCAACAACCAGTTCATCCATCTGGGTTCGGTCTGCTTTCCGGGCTACCGTCATTACTGCTTTATCGGGCAGGATGTTATCATCTAACAACTTGATCCTGGTGTGCAGCTTAATGCCGCTTTTGGTCTTCCGGAAATCAGCCCAGCGGTATTGACTAAAACAGAGGCTGATCACAGTAGAGTCGATCAAATATAGTTGTCCTAATTCTTGCCTGATTCTTTGAAAGCCCTGATTAATACCAACTTGGTGGATCATCTCGGCAAATAGTGCTTGAATGGCTCCTAAGAGGTCTGTCCGAAGTTTCCGGGAAATCTGAGCTGCACTGATCGAAACAAGCTCAAGCGATTTGGACAGCTTTTCTTCATCCAAGGTGCTGCTGATATCACGCAGGCTTTTTAGTTGATTTAGCTGGGCGAAGCTCATCAGCAAGATGAACTTAAGCAAGGTGAATTTTTTGATATATTTATCGACCTCCCGGTTCTTTAGGTTCTCGGTGTAACGGGTAACTGCTTCAAAAAGTTGATCAAATGTGGATTTCGTGGTATCCTTGCCATACATTTTAAGTCTCCTTTATAGTGGGATTTGGGCAAGGACTACCCTTATCTCTATTATAAAGGAGATTTCCTTAAATGTCTAGTCATTATTGCCTTTTATCTCTGTTTTTCTAGCTTATGCTTCCATTTTCTTTGCTTGACATTTTCAGATTTGTTTATTGCAACACTACTGAAAGGTTGATAGAAGTGGGTCATCCCGTCCGCAAACCAAAACGCGAGCGGCGCAAGCAACGCCAAAAGATGCTGGCCCGCCGCAACCTCTACGACCAGACCCTCGACCTAACACTCTACAACGCCGTCGGCCCAATGGTAAAGGGTGAAGATTTCGCTATCAAATACAAGTGATCTGCTGCAAAACCTTATAAAGGCGGTGAATGTATTAAAGGAGCTAACCTCAAGAAAGGTTTTGCTCTCTTTTTTGTGTTAATTATTTGAAATATGGCTTGACAAACCAATATCCTAACGGTAACATGTTCACAGAATGAACGTCACCTTGCTGATGTGCCTTAACGCTTCCCGGCAGACCCGGATATCCCTTTGCCTTTTTAATAAAGCTCTACAAACTAAAGTTTATGTTAAGGAATATTTGGAACAAAGATGAAGGAGCACCTATGGAAACTGAATACCAGGTATTAAACCACCTGCAGGAAAATGAAATCACCACCCAGCGAAAAATCTCAGCAAAAACAGGTCTTTCCCTGGGCGCGGTCAACCTGCTCCTGAAGAAAATGACGC
>CAYGHB010000362.1:0-1810 GCA_964349375.1 uncultured Syntrophomonadaceae bacterium
TGGAAGAAGGAGCCGGCAGTGTTGTGGCGGCAGACCTGAACATTCAATCACCGGATATGGAAGGCCAGTTTATTCACGGCATCGGTGAAACATCCACCCCGGAAATTTTGGTGGACAGCGAGCTGGGGGTCAGCCTGAATGCAATCCATCTTGTCCGCAAGGTTGAAATGTATCAGTGGAAGGAAATCGCTACTACCAAAACGGTTGAAAAGGTGGGCGGAACCCAGGAAACAACCACTACATACACTTATGAGCCGGTCTGGTCTTCATCGCTGATCCAGTCCTCATCTTTTAAAGATCCCGAAGCCAGAACCAGAAATGTCAATCCAGCCCAGATGCCTTACCAGGGGCAGTCCTGGTCGGCGCAGCAGGTTATGATTGGCGCCTATACGTTGTCGCCAGGCCTGATCGGACAAATCTCAGCCAACCAGGCTATTGATTACACTAATCCTGATCTGGCGAACATCCCCGAGTCCATCACAGAAAAAGCAGAGATTTCTACCAACCAGATCTATATCGGTAATTCCGGCAGTCCGCAGATCGGTGATGTCAGAATCTCTCACCAGTACGCGGTGCCGGGTCAGGTATCGGTCTTGGGCCGGGTGATGAGCGGACAGATCGGTCCTTTCCGGACCAAACAGAATACGACGATCGAGATCTTAAGACCGGGAATGCATTCGGCTGAAGATATGATTGAAGCAGCCAAGGCGGCCAATGTTATGCGAACCTGGATATTCAGGATTCTCGGGTTTTTCCTCTTTTTCATCGGTCTTAACACAATCCTGAAACCTTTCGCCACCGTTGGGGTCGTCCTGCCGTTTCTTGGACGGTTGTTATCATCGGGGATCGGTTTGATCTCCGGGCTGATTGCCATTATTCTAACCTTTGTGGTCATCGCTATTGCCTGGATCTTTTACCGGCCCTTGCTGGCGATCATTTTGCTTGTGCTGGCCGGAGTATTTACTTATTTCCTTATTATTAGGAAGAAAAAGATGAACCAGCAGGCGGCTGCAGTTGAAGCCTAAACATTTTGCTTTCTAAACAGGTTCAGGTCTCTTGTCTATGCCGTCCTGACTATCACGCTGTTCCCGGAAGTGCTGTCGGCAGCTGAACCGGTTCGGCCTGATCCTGGTTAAAACAGTTTCATGCAGATTATCGGGGGAAAATTTAAATTTTCCCCTCTTCTGCTGTACACCATTAACAATGCGGGAAGGAGCACCCCTTTGCAGCTAACAGAACTGCTTGCACTCTGGCTTGAACACGAACAGTTTACTAATCTGCTCGAACATATAAAGAAAAAGAACGGTTACCGGGTTGAGTATCATGGCATTGATGGCAGTGCCGGTGATTATTTTCTCTCTGCGCTGGCTCATTACTCGGAGCGTCCTTTGCTGCTGGTTACTGCCGACCAGGCCGGTGCCGAAAAGGCTTATTCCAACCTCGAAGCTTTTTTGCCCGGACAGGTTAGGCTGCTTCCGGCCCGGGAGCTTTTTGTCAGCTCCACTATCCTGTCGCGTAGTGAAGAGATCCAGCACCAGAGGCTGCAGTTTATGCAATGGTTGCTTGAAGGAGCAGCAGGGGTTTATGTCGCTCCACTGGCTGCTCTGTTGAGCAGAAACCTGCCCCCCGCTGATTGGCAGGATCTGACACTTCAGTTTAATAGCGGCGATACCTTAAATCGTGAGGATCTGATTGACGGTCTGGTTGCCAGGGGTTACGAAAGAAGCTCGCTGACTGAGGTGCCCGGGCAGTTTAGCGCCCGCGGGGATATTGTTGATATCTTTTCACCAGGTTTGGGCAGGCCGGTACG
>CAYGHB010000363.1:0-1780 GCA_964349375.1 uncultured Syntrophomonadaceae bacterium
CTGCGCCTAACAAATATATATAAAAAGAGGGGGTCAACTCGATCTCATTATAAAGGCCTTATGTTACAGGAATATTACAAACAGGTTGTTTTTTTATTACAGGGGTTGTTTCGCCCCATGGGAGTAGTTTTCGATGCCTGAAGCAAAAGAACTGATGCTCAAAGAATATGCAAGCATTGATTCCGAAATGCCCGGCTCAGTAGCAGTTGAAAAATTGATAGAGTCTGCGGGGCAGGTTCTGGCAGTATTTGAGGGTAAAAAATACAAGGGCTTGATCACGGCGTATTCAGTGGTCTGCCTGTTTAGGGGTCTGATAATACCTGAGCCAAAAAAGGCAGGCGATTTACTGCAAAATCCCTGCCCGGAAGTCTTTGTTGATTCAGATCTGACCGGGGTTTTAGCAGCCCTGCAAAAACAGCCGGTAGTTGCCGTAAAATCGCGGCAGGGAAAACTGGAAGGGGTAATAACCGGACCTTTGCTGGCGCTTAAACTTGCCGTTTCTGCGCAGGAGCTAGGAAAAGAGCTTGATGCATTAATTGCCTTTTCCTCAGACGAAATCCTGATAGCAGATCGTGAAGGAAGAATCCTGCGGGCCAATCGGCAGTTTGAAGAAAACTTCGGGGTAAGCCTTGATGCCGTGTTGGGCAAAACAGTTGATGAGCTGGAAAAGAAAAAAATATTCTACCCTTCCGTAACCAGGCTGGTATTAGATAAAAAAGAGGCGCAGACAGTGATCCAGTCGCGCCGCGATGGCCGCAAACTTTTAGCTACAGGCACCCCGGCGTTCAACGATGACGGCTCGGTCTTCAGGGTTGTGGTCAATACCCGGGATATCACGAAACTGAACAGCCTGAAGCAGAAGCTGGAAGAGGCAGAGCTGCTTAAAAACAGGTATCAGCAGGAGCTGGTTGAACTGCGCCAGGGCTACCTGGGCAGCAGTGATTTAGTCGCGATGAGTCCTGCGATGATTGAACTAGTCAAGGTGGCGCAGAGAATTGCCGCGGTTGATTCAACGGTGCTGCTGACCGGTGAATCGGGTGTAGGTAAGGGAATGATCGCCCGTTTTATCCACAGCTGCAGCCCTCGTTCTTCAAGGCCCTTCACCGTGGTTAACTGTGGGGCTATCCCGGAAAATCTGCTGGAAAGCGAACTCTTCGGTTATGCCGGCGGAGCCTTTACCGGCGCGCTGAAGGAGGGCAAGATCGGCAAGCTGGAGTTGGCCAATGAGGGCACCCTTTTTCTTGATGAAATAGCCGATCTGCCGCTAAACCTGCAGGTTAAGCTGCTCCATGTGATCCAGGAAGGGGTAATCAGCAGAATCGGCAGCACCAGGGAGATTAAGCTTAATTTACGCTTTATAGCCGCCACAAACAGGGATATTGCTGCCCTGGTTGAAGCAGGAAAGTTCAGGGAAGACCTCTATTTTCGTCTTGATGTGATTCCGCTCCTGGTCCCTCCTCTGAGAGAACGCCGGGAAGATATCAGAAAGCTAACCGCAGCTTTCCTGGAAAAGCTGAATCGTCGGTACCAGAGGGAGAAAAGCTTTTCCGGTGAAGCGCTGAGCGCCCTCGAGCATTATCAGTGGCCGGGCAATGTGCGGGAACTGGAGAATCTGATTGAAAGAATGATGATTGTTGCAGAAGTTGACGAAATTACACCGCAGAATCTGCCCCGTTACCTACTTGGTGGCGATAAAAAAGAAAGTGTCTTGCAGTCGGTAACAGGTGATCTGCCGCCGCTTAAAAAAGCTTTGGATGAGGTGGAAAAGAACCTGCTCAAG
>CAYGHB010000364.1:0-1776 GCA_964349375.1 uncultured Syntrophomonadaceae bacterium
CCACATTTAAGGCAGGCGTTCTGCGCATCGAGATGCCGAAGATCGACGAGTTAAAGAGCCGCACCATCAAGATTAAAGAGTCAAAATAAACCAAGTGTATACTGGTTAAACCGCTTAAGAAGATCAGGCAGGCTTTTTGCCAGGCCTGGTCTCTTTTTTTGCCTTAGTGTCAGTTCCCCTGACTCGTTCAAGGTTTGTTCTTCACCGCTATTTAAGGTAAGATGATGTCAGCAACCAAGATATATATGTCCAAACAAACGATTTTGCACCAACAGGAGGTCATGTTGTGGAAGTCGGTTTGATCGGTCTCGGAAAAATGGGTTTACCCCTGGCTCTAAACATGAAAAACAGCGGCCGCAAAGTGATTGTCTACAGCCGCAGCCCTGAGAAGGCGAAAGCGGTGGAAAAGGATGGACTAATCGGAACCAGCGATCTGTCGGTTTTCACCGGATCATTTAGCGGGCGGAAGCTAATCTGGTTAATGGTACCTGCCGGCGATCCTGTAGATCAGATGATTGATCAGCTGCTGCCCCTGCTATCAGCAGAAGACCTGCTGGTTGATGGCGGCAATTCTCACTACCGCGATTCGCTGAGACGGGCCGAAGCCCTTAAACCGGCCGGTATTGAATTTGTTGATATCGGGATCAGCGGCGGCCCGGAAGGTGCCGGCAGCGGGGCCTGTATGATGGTTGGCTCAAGTGAAGAAACCTATCAATATTTGTACCCATTACTGAAAGACCTTTGTGTCGAAAACGGCTGTCTGCGGGCCGGGCCGGCCGGCGCCGGTCATTATGTAAAGATGGTTCACAACGGCATTGAATACGCCATGCTGCAGGCGTTAGCCGAAGGGTTTGAACTGATGGATGCCGGCCCCTATGACTTAGATTACCGGGCTCTGGCTGAGCTTTGGAACAACGGGTCGGTGATCCGCGGTTGGCTGATCGAACTTACTGCCCAGCTTTTTGCCAAAGATCCTCACCTGAGTCAGCTAAAGGGGGTAATCGGATCTTCTGGAACCGGTCTCTGGACCGTTGAAGAAGCGCTATCCCGGCAAGTACCGGTACCGGCTATCGCTCAGTCGCTTTTTACCCGCTACCGATCAGAGCAGCAGGACCCTTTTTCAGCCCGCCTGATTGCCGGGTTGCGCCGCGAATTCGGCGGCCATGATGTCGAAAAAGCGGAATAATAGATAAAGGGGTTCTAAATATATGGTCACAGAAAAAAACACAATGCTCATTTTTGGCGGCACCGGTGACCTGGCTTACCGTAAGCTTGTTCCTGCCCTCTATAACCTATTCCTTGAAGAAAAACTGCCCCCAAATTTTAGTTTAATCGGCATTGGCCGTAAGGATAAGAGCAGTGCAGACTATCGCGAAGAGCTGGCTGTGGCGATTAAAAGATATTCCGCACACAGTTGGAAAGAGGAGCTCTGGCCCAAACTGGCAGAGATAATTGAATACTTAAGCTGTGACCTGACAGATGACGCAAGTTATCAGGCATTAAAGCAGGAGCTGAAGAAAAGATCCGAGACAGCGGAAAATCACAACTTTCTCTACTACCTGGCTCTAGCCCCCCAGCTTTTTGAACCGATTGCACAGCACCTGAGCCGCAATCAGCTGTCTCTTTCGGCCCAAGGCTGGCGGCGGATTATGATCGAAAAACCCTTTGGCTTTGATCTAAGCTCGGCCCGCACCCTAAACGCCGCTCTCTGTTCCGCCTTTGAAGAGCAGAACATCTACCGCGTCGACCATTACCTGGGCAAAGAGATGCTGCAGA
>CAYGHB010000365.1:0-1774 GCA_964349375.1 uncultured Syntrophomonadaceae bacterium
GACATCATTGAGCAAAACGCATATTTGGCTTTATTGGTTAGTAAACTCACGCTAGGCTTGCTTTCTGAATCATAGCCGGGCAGCACCAGCGATCCAACGGCGCTTTTCCCTGAATGGCAAAAAAGCGGCGCCAGCTGCCGGCAAAGATCATTATTCAGGTTGTAATCCATGGTGAAGCTGCTGCAGAGAGCAAATGTTGCAGCAAAAAGGAAGCCAATCCCTGTATCAGCCCGCCCGACCTGTTCCAAGGAGAGCGCCAGGGTGTGGGCCACTTCCGGCTTGTTTAAACCGACACCGCCGTATTCTTCGGGGAATAGCAGCTTTTGCATTTCCAGATCCACAAACAGCTTATGCTGCGCCGGTTTAAGCAGCAGGGCCAGATCTTCGCGGTATTCAAGCCTCTTAGCCATAACTTCGTTTTCAGCCCAACGTTTTAAAGTTTGGGTTAGCAGAATATCAGATTCATGGGGCTGATCAGAAGAGCAGGGCATTAAATTAAAATAGTCCACTCGTTCCACCTCTTTCCCGGTGGTATTTGATCATTACTTTTCGATATTTGATGCGGAGCATAATAGAGTTTTTCTAAATATTCAACATAATTTCTCTTATCCCTGCCCTACAGGGGAAAAAATAATTCTCAATCAGCCCAGCTGCGAGCGATCAGCGGCTATTTGTCTCATTATATGGATAAAAGATGTTATAATCGTTTCAACCAAGGAATAGGGGGGATCGAGGATGGCGCAGGTTGAACTGAATAGGGAGGCGCCGGATTTTACGCTTCAAGATTTCGCCGGTGCTGAGTTTAAGCTTTCCGACTACCGGGGTAAAAAGAATGTTTTGCTGGTGTTAAACCGTGGCTTTGTCTGACCATTTTGCCGCGAGCATCTGGCGCAGTTGCGCCGGGATTATGATCTCTTTGTGGCGCGCGATACCCTGGTTGTTTCGATCGGCCCGGAAGACGGGGCAGCTTTTCGCCGCTACTGGGAGAAAAACGGCCTGCCCTTTAGCGGATTGCCCGATCAGGAGCACAGGGTGTTAAAGCTTTTCGGGCAGCAGGTAAAAATCTTCAAACTGGGCCGCCAACCGGCACAGATGCTGATCGATAAAAAGGGCACCTTACGCTATGTGCATTATGGGCACTCAATGAAAGATATACCTTCAACCGCAGAGATGATTGCGCTGCTGGATCAGCTGCAGCAGGAAACTGCCTGAAAGATCCTGGATCCTGGATTAAGTTGAACAGCACTGGTAACAAAAAAGCGTTAAATGGGGGGAGATAAAATGAAGATAGCCAAACTGATTGCCTGGCTTGGGTTGTTGGGGATGACCGCCGCTTTGCTGAATGGTTTTATTAACGGTAGTTTTGGGGCTGATGGCGCCGCTTTACTGGCCAATCCCTGGGGCGTAGTTTCAATTGTCGATTTGTATGCCGGTTTTGCTCTCTTTTCGATCTGGATTGTCTTCCGGGAGAGCAGCCTTATTACAATAATTATTTGGGTGATCCTGATGATCGTGCTCGGCTTTTTCGCCGGCAGTCTCTATGTATTAATTAATCTCTATCGTTCGCAGGGCGACTGGCTCGATTTCTTTCTCGGCTGGCGCAAAGCGAGCCTGCTCGCCGCTGAGCGCTAAAAGCAGGTGCCCATTAATGGCGGCGGGTGCACAGTTTTGTCCGGCGGATTATGATCGAATTTGGATAAGAATAGGCGCTTTTAAGCAAGGAGTGGAGAGATGGCACAGGTAGCGATAGTTTGCGATAGCTCGGCCAGTATTC
>CAYGHB010000366.1:0-1767 GCA_964349375.1 uncultured Syntrophomonadaceae bacterium
TAGCCTGCCGGCTCAGCTTGACATATTTATGCAAATAGCCTACCCTATGATCAAGTTATGCTGCCTATTTGTTAGCCTGCAGCAGTAAGGAGTTGCCGCTATGACCAGCGGGTACCGGTATGCCGACAAGTTTACGGCCACAATCCAGACGATTTTCCCTAAGCTAATGCACTATCTTAATGCAGAAGAAAGCCGTGAATTAACGGGACTCGGCATTACTCCCAGCCAGGTTAACGCCCTGCTGGTCCTCAACTTTCATGAAGATCTGACCATGGGCAGGCTTAGCTCAGAGATTTACCTGGCCGAAAGCGCAGCCACCCGTCTTGTTAACCGCCTGGTCAACCTGAACCTGGTTAAACGGCGCGGAGACGACAAAGACCGACGGGTAGTGCGGGTGACTCTCACCTCGTATGGCAGGCAGCTCTCTCGCCTGGTATTTGAAAGGCGCTCTTTTCGCTTCAACAACCTGGCCCAACACTTAGATGAGAAAGAAAGAGAAAACCTGATCGTATCGCTGCAATCGGTAATGCGTGTCTTTGAGAAGCTGGAAAAAACCAGCGCTCCGATTGATAACAGCATTGATCATTTACAGGCAGATTTGCATTACAGACCATCTGCCGTTAATAGAGAAGCAAAAGTGAGGAATCGCTGATGCCAACCAGGAAAACAGACCCTGAAAAAAAAGAATCGCTATGGATCATTCTGCTCACCTTTCTAAAAGTGGGCGCTTTTACTTTTGGAGGCGGTTATGCAATTTTACCGGTAATCCAGCAGGAAGTGGTAATAAACCGCAAATGGGTTAGCCATGCTGACTTCTCAGATATTTTAATCATCACCCAGGGAATGCCAGGGCAGCTGGCCTTAAACAGCGCCATTCAGATCGGGGTCAGGCTGCGCGGAACAGCCGGAGGCCTGGTCGCCGCTCTCGGCGTTACCGCACCTTCAGTTGTGATTCTGCTGGCCATCGCCTCTTATTTTTACCCTCTGCTTAAAGACAACCACTATGTACAGGCTGTTTTCTACGGCATCAGGCCGGCGGTTGTTGCCCTAATTGCCGCTGCGGCAATCAAGATGGGCCGCGATATCCTGCTTGGCTATCGAGGCATTATTCTCTGCGCCGTTCTGCTGGCCCTTGCTATTGTTACTGCTATCCACCCGATTGCCGTCCTCTTGATTGGCGGCCTGACCGGGATAGTTGTCTGTAAAAAGAGCTGCAACTAATGGGCGCTCTGCTGCTGGCGCTTTATTGGTCTTTCCTGAAGATTGGTCTCTTTACAATCGGTGGCGGCTATGCCATGATTCCGCTGATCGAGGCTGAAGTGATCAAGGTGCATGGCTGGTTGAACGCTGCCGAATTCCTTGATATAATTGCCGTTGCCGAGATGACTCCCGGACCGATATCGATCAACGCTGCAACATTTATCGGCTATACCATGGCCGGAGTGAGCGGCTCACTGATCGCTACATTAGGAGTGATCACTCCTTCACTGGTACTCTTATTGCTTTTCTCGCGGGTCTTGATCAAACTGGTGCAAAACCCCGGAGCTGAAAGCTTTTTAAACGGTCTGCGCTCCGCACTGATTGCCTTAATTTTGCTGGCTTCCTTTACCCTGGGCCAAACAGCTATTATTGACCTGCCAACAGCGCTAATTTTTGCCTTACTGCTGATCGCCAGCCTGTTACAAAGAGTAAGCCCTCTCTACTTTATCGGAGCGGGGGCGATACTAGGCCTACTCTTATTCCCGTATTAAGCAGGTTATGTTATAA
>CAYGHB010000367.1:0-1762 GCA_964349375.1 uncultured Syntrophomonadaceae bacterium
ACGGGGTCAGGGTCAACGAACCGATGGCCGATCACACCTCCTGGCAGGTTGGCGGTCCGGCAGATTACTACGTTTGTCCCGTCGGGCTGGACGAGCTGGTCGAAGTTTTGAGCGTCTGTTGTGAAACCAGGTTGCCGTACTATGTGATCGGTAATGGCACCAACCTGCTGGTTTTAGATGGTGGAATCAGGGGCATGGTGATTAATATTGGCCCATCGTTTTCATATGTCAAGCCAACCGGCGAAAAATTGGTTGTCGGGGCAGGGACTCCGATGACCCTGCTCGCTTTCACCGCTGCCGAGGAGTCGCTCAGCGGGCTGGAATTTACCGTCGGTATTCCCGGATCGCTCGGGGGAGCGGTAATCATGAATGCCGGGGCTTTCGGCGGCTATATCGGCGATAAAGTCAGCCTGGCAAGACTGGTTGATCTAGATGGCAAGCTTGTTGAAATGAAGCGCGAGGAACTTGAATTTGGTTACCGCACCAGCAACCTGATCGGTAAAGGTGTGGTTTACGAGGTTGAGCTTAAGCTGACCAGTGGCGAGAAGACGGGATCAAAAAGATTGATCGACTATTTCCTGGCCGAACGTCAGCGCCGCCATCCCAATTTACCGAGCGCGGGATCTGTTTTCAGGAATCTGCCCGACCAACCTGCCGGCCAGATTATCGAGCAGGCCGGAGCCAAGGGGATGCGGATCGGGGGGGCCGAAGTGTCAACCCAGCACGCCAATTTCATTGTCAATACCGGCAAGGCAAGCGCGGCAGATGTTTTAAAACTGATCAATTCGGTTCGAATGCTGGTGAAAGAAAAATTTGACCTTGAGCTGAAACCGGAGGTAAAAATCATCGGGGAGGAGCCTGCAGAGTGATAAGGACCGGAAAAACCCGCAACCTGCCACTAAAACGTAAAGAAACACCCGGCTGGAAAAGAGTCCTGCGGACCCTGTTCAGGCTGACTCTTCTGGCAGGATTGGGTGTGTTGGCGGTTCACGGGGAAACATATTTTACGATAACCGAGATCAGAGTTTCCGGAGAAAGTGCCGTGCCGCCTGCAGAGATCATCAGCGCTTCCGGGGCTGAGAGCTCCCGTAACATTTTCATGCTGCGGGAGAAAAAAGCGGTTCAGCAGATTAAAGAAGAATACCCCCAGTTGGAAACAGTGGAGGTTACCCGCAGTCTGCCCGGCTCAGTCTTAATCAATATCACTGAAAGAGTTCCGGTTGCTACGGTGATGACGGCAGATGGTTATTGGCTGATCGACAAAAACACGGTTTGCTTTAGTCTCTCTGCAAAGCAGGATCAGAAATACCCCGTGATCACCGGGCTTGACGGCAGTATAGGGTTACCGGGCTTGCCGCTTAACTGTCCGGTTCGAAAGAAAGTATTGAAGGAATTTTTTACTCTATGGGCCGAGAGGGAATTTGTCGAACTGAAGGAACTTGATTTAAGCAGCAGCTATAACCTGATTATCTATACCGCTGATCAGATGGAGATCTGGTTGGGCGACAGTTCTTCCCTGACAGAGAAATTACTGCTGGTTGAAAGTAGCTTACCCTATCTGCAGGGAGATGGGCAAATAAAACTTGATGTGCGTTCCGGCAGTCGCTTGATCGTGGCCGGCAGCGCAGCAATCAGTGATGGGGAGGTGGAGCCGTAGCGAATAAAAAAGGAAATTGTTGAGATGTGTTGAAGTATTTAGGAGTCGCTGCAACTGTATCCATGATAGGAAGGGTAAGGGGGTTTTACAGTGAGTAAAAGAAAC
>CAYGHB010000368.1:0-1737 GCA_964349375.1 uncultured Syntrophomonadaceae bacterium
CAATGACCACCAGCCTGGCATGCTCCGCACTTAGTTTCTTTAAATTTACGCTTTTCACGAAACAGCCGATAACTACTCATCGGCTTAGCGCTCCAAAGAGAAGAGAAGTCGTCATTAAAAATGTTACCGGCTTTAAATCGGGGGTGCATAAGCTGCGAGCAGGGATAGACGTTGCCGTTAGGGTCTATCGCCATCACTCGGTTACCGGCAACACAACCGCGAATCCCGGCTGCAAGAGCTTCTGAAGGGCTCAGATTACGCTGCAAAAAACTGAGGGCGCAATCCAGCCTTAATTCTATATGGGGATATAACTTCATCGTTTTCCGCAGAGCCGCTTCTAGATCCAGGTAAGCTTTAGGCGAAGGTTTTTTCTCCAGCCAGCGACTCAAATCAAAAGGGGGTTTGTAGCGGAGCAGAATAATTCGCTTAAAACCGGAATTGACCAGGGCATCTACGACCTGCCCAAAATGCTTCAAAGTTGTATTACATAAAATCAGGTTAGCGCCCACCCGTAAACCTAAAGCTTGTGCTGCCTGGACTATCTGCCGAAGATAATTCATTTCCTCCTGAGGTCTGTTAAGAAGGCGATCCTGTTTGACACCAATGTGCAAAGATTTTATGAATGGAGCCAAATTTTCTATAAGATTTAAATCAAGGTTTTCTATCAGGCCAGTGGTAACATGTACTGCTAGGCCTACCTCCTTTGCCGATCGTGCAATAATCGGCAGATCAGACCGCAGCAGGGGCTCTCCGCCACCCAGAGCAAGCTGAAAAACACCCAGCCGCGCAAGCGTTTCAACAACCTGTAGCGCATCAGCAGTATCCAACTCTAAGATGTCCCGTTTCCGGTAACGCCCAGCATAGCAATCCGGACAAGCTTGTTCACAATTAAACGTTACTGCCCAGTGGACGGTTTCAGGAGCAGAAAGTGCGTAAGCTTCATTTCCGAGCCTAAAAACAGTAGAAGATTGTCGTAAGTCATCAGATTTTAATAACGGTTCCTCAACGATATTTCCATTAATTGTCTCAGTTGAAGCATCAATTTGACGAACCTTTATTATTCCCAGATCAAGAAACTGCTGCAAGACCGCAGCGGTTTCATCTAAGTTGCTATCTGTAGATTGATTCTTTTTGCCCTTACCGGAAAAGGCTATCAGTAGATCCTCGATTTTCGCAGAATTCTTATGACCAAGGTAAGTGAGCAAAGCAAATGCATCCCTATCAACATCAACAACTGTTCCGTTATCCTGACGAAACAGTATCCCTCCCCAAGATTCCTCCCGTAAACGAACTTCCTCAGCTAGGTAGAAAGTCTCGCTGCTCAGTGATTCTACATCCTTTCGGGAATGGCTCAAAATTCGTAATTATAATCCATTATCCAGTCTTCAAAATCCGCACCCTCTGAATCAAAATAGCCTTTAAGTCTTGCGGCAAACCATTCTCTATCTTTACATACTTCCTTGATCATCATTAAAGAGTTCTCGCTAAAAAAACCTTTTTTATGCAAGAATTTGTAAAAATCCGCTATTGCTATCAGGAATTTATTGATTTCCTTAGTTCTAGGGCTAAAGAATTTCCTAATATACCAGTTACCTAAAAACACCCTGACTGAATCATCGTCTACATCCAACATACTTTCAACTTCATCACAGTAGATGAATACAAATTTCATGAAGAAAAAAACTACTATGTTTGTCTTTTCAGCAGCAGTTGGCTCTTTTAGTCCTTTTTCCTGAA
>CAYGHB010000369.1:0-1733 GCA_964349375.1 uncultured Syntrophomonadaceae bacterium
TTCTCAGAATCAACCAGTTTACCATGGCTGATTACATGAGTTGGCGCCTCGTGATAGCGGAATGCTTCAAGCGTATTGGGCTGATCAAGTATCACCAGGTGTGCCGGGTTGCCCACAGCCAGTTTAAAATCTTTAATGCCAATGCACTCAGCCGCCTTGGTGGTAATCATATCGTAAAGTACTTCCATTTCCGGCCGGGTTGTCATCCAGAGCAGGTGCGAGGCCAGGAAAGCCACCTCCAGCATGTTGTTGCGGCCGTAAGCATAGTAGGCATCCGAAATATCGTCCTGGCCAAGACAGACCAGGTTGCCTTCTTCGAGCAGTTCATAAACCCTGGCATGCAGCGGACCGGTCTGCGGGTCGCTGACCACACCCATCTCTGCTTTTTTCAAGAGGGCCGAGAGCTTCTGGAAGTAAGGTTTGGGGTAGAGAGCCATAGCGCGGGCATGGTGAGCCAGAGAGCGACCGAAGCGCTTGCGCTTGATCGTTTCAACAGCCATCAGCTCAATCGAGCGCAGTCCGGGGTCGCCGGCATCATCAACCAACATCGATACGTCGGCGTCAAACTCTTCGGCGATATCAAATATAACTTTAACGTGCTCAGCAATATCGGCATCGGTATATTCAATCCAGGGGATCCCGCCGGCGACATCGGCGCCGAGCTTCATCGCTTCGCGCACCAGGTCAGCTGCGCCCGGTTCGCGGACCACTCCGTCCTGGGCAAAAGCTACAACCTGGATATCGACGATACCTTTAAATTCTTCACGGGCTTTGATCAGGGCTTTAACCCCTTCAAGTTTGGCCTTGTTGTCTACATCAGCCAATGCGCGAATATGGGTGTTGCCATAGTAGGCAGCCAACGCTACCGCTTTGCGCACATTTTCAATGATCCACTTTTCGTCATATTTTTCCTTTACTTTCATCGCCAGTTCAATGCCGGTCATCGCCTTACCCATCGAAGAACCCTGGTAAGACTTCATTGCTTCATCGTCCATCATCATCAGTGTATAAACTTTGCAGAGGTGCAGGTGAGTGTTCACATAGGATTCAGTTACCAGGTTGCCACCGGCATCAATTACCGTCGCCGCTTGGTCGTCAAGTTTTTTGTCCAGGGCAGCTATTTTACCGTCGACTATGCCGATATCATACTTTTGATCCGGCTCCCACCGTAGCTGAGAATTTCGGATCAAGATATCAAACTTTTTCCCCATCCTTTTTCTCTCCTTTATGCCAATAATTATTTGCACTATTTATGAACTTTTTTACAACCCAGGTAGAAAGAACCTAAGCCACTCAAGCTGGTTTAATTTAAGAATGTTCAGTACTTTCAACGGGGCTAACATCAATTCCTTTGTTTATAATTAAGAAATTGGCTCGCACTTCATATTTTCTATATGCTGCTGCGTTGTGAAAATCTTGCCGTCTCTCTTTTGATTTACATGAAATGGCAAAATCGAACATTCATCCATATGCAGACAACTGCTGTTAAATTGTTATCTCCAATGTTATTATAAGCCCAGTTAAATAGTCAAACATCGACCAGGAGGGGATAAGCAATGGAGAAGATTAATTATGTCATAAACCACTCTGCCGACAAGGGGGACAAAGCAGAAGGTTTAACTAAAGGATTCAGTATTAAAGAAGCGAGGTCAGCCGCCTCTTTTTTAAAAAGCTTTTCTCAGTATAACCCGACACCGCTTGTAAACCTCTCATGTTTGGCAAAAGAACTCGGG
>CAYGHB010000370.1:0-1710 GCA_964349375.1 uncultured Syntrophomonadaceae bacterium
GCTTATCAAGGGTGCCCCCCGTGTGGCCCAAGCCTCTTCCGGATAGTTTGGCTACCGGAGCTCCTGCCGCAGCTACGAGCGGAGCGAGCACTATGGTTGTAGTGTCACCCACACCACCGGTGCTGTGCTTGTCAACCTTGATGCCGGGAATTGCTTTCAGATCAATCGTGTCGCCCGAGTTTACCATTGCTCCGGTCAGGTTAAGGGTTTCTTCTGCATTCATGCCCTGAAAATAAATGGCCATCAGGAGCGCCGAGACCTGGTAATCGGGGATGTCTCCCTTAACGTAGCCGCTTATCAAGTAGTCAATTTCAGTTTTATTCAGGGCGGACCCATTACGTTTTTTTAAGATCAAATCATAAACCCGCAAGTATAAACCCCCAATATTAGCGTTTACCCTTATCATAAGGTTCTCCGATTGCCTTAGGCGCCTGTGACGATTTAGATGACAGGATCAGGGCGAGGAGGGTAATAACATAGGGAAAGGTCTTAAGGTAAATACCAGGTATCTGGGCCAAAACCGGAATAACCTGCGACACATTGGCCACGGTGCTGGCAAAGCCGAAGAAAAAAGTCGCCCCGAGAATACCCCAGGGTTTCCACTGCCCGAAGATCAAGGCCGCCAGGGCAAGAAAACCCAACCCGGCAGCAGTGCCGTTAAATTCACCGGAAAGGGTAACAATAAAAGTTGCTCCCCCCAGCCCGGCGCATGCTCCAGATATCATGACCGCCAGGTAACGCATCAGGTAGACGTTGACCCCGGCCGAATCAGCAGCATGGGGATGTTCACCACAGGCCCGCAAGCGTAAACCGAAGCGGGTTTTATAAAGCATAAAGGTAGCCAGGGCCAGGATCAGCAGGATAAGCAAGGTTGTGGCATAGGTTTGTGTAAAGAACAGTCGGCCGAGAATCGGAATGTCAGAAAGAAAAGGTATCGTTATCCGGGGCATGCCCTGGATAATCTGCACGTTGCCGCTGCCGGTAAAAAAACGTGCCAGGTAAACAGTTACTGCGCTAGCTATCATATTAATAGCAATACCGCTGATCACCTGGTTGGCATTCAGGGTAACACAGGCAAAAGCATGAAGCAGAGCAAAAAGGGCTCCAAATATTACCGCAGCCAGCAGGCCAATCCAAACAGCCGTGCCGGGAAAGCTCGACTCGATACTTGAAATAACATAGGCACCGACAAACATACCCATCAACATTAGCCCTTCAAGGCCGATGTTGATAACACCGCTTCTTTCGCTGAAGAGGCCGCCAAGCGAGGTGATCAGCAGCGGGATGGTGAAAGCAATGGCATAAGGAAAAAGTTGGTAAATGAGATCAGTCATTACTGCTCACCTCCTGCTTCCACTTCAAGTTTGCCTTCTTTGCTCCGTCCAAAAAGCTTGCCGAAATTGATTTTTTTCAGTTTATCCCAGTTTCTCTCAATTAAAACACTGGTTGCTGCGAAGTAAATAATGGTTGCGATAATAGTATCGGCTATTTCGGGAGGAATCGCTGTCATGGCATTCATGAAACCTTTTCCCGTGTGCAAAACGCCAAAAAAGATCGCCGCGGCAAATACGCCCCAGGGCGAATTCGCGCCCAGGAGAGCCACGGCAATCCCATCAAAACCCTGGGAGGGTAAAACACCAATTTGCATATTTGAGGCAAAACCAACATAAAAGGTGGCCCCGCCGAGACCGGCCAGTGCGCCGGCGATGG
>CAYGHB010000371.1:0-1698 GCA_964349375.1 uncultured Syntrophomonadaceae bacterium
ACAAAATACCCCCTCCCCCTTGAGGGGGGAGGGTCGGGGTGGGGGTGAAAATGCTGTTAACCTCCAGTCAGCGAATGGGGATGAAGCCTCTTCAGAAGCCAGCGCCCACTACAACCGCTGGCTGTCTCAACCCGATCTCGACCCGTCACTGAAAGAAGAATTGCGCTCCATGCAAAACGATCCCGTCCGGATCGAAGATCACTTCGGCCGCGAACTGGTCTTCGGCACCGGCGGTATGCGCGGCATCATCGGGCCTGGTCTTAACCGCATCAATTGCTATACCATCCGTCGGGCTACCCAGGGTCTGGCCGACTACATCAACGATCAGCAATCCCCCTCAGGCAAACAGTCGGCACAGACCCGCCAGGTGGCAATTGCCTACGACACCCGCCTCTATTCGGCAGAGTTCGCGGAGGCTGCTGCCCTGGTATTAGCGGCAAACGGCATCAAAGCGCTGCTCTTCGACTCTATCCGCCCGACGCCGATGCTTTCTTATGCAACCCGCGTTCTCGGCTGCGCTGCCGGTATCGTCATTACCGCCAGTCATAACCCTTCGCAGTACAACGGTTATAAAGTCTATGGCCCTGACGGTGGCCAGGCGGTCAGTCCCCTGGTAGACGACCTGATTGCAGCCATTAAGCCGATCGATATTTTTACAGGTGTTAAAACAATCGAAAAAGAAGAGGCTGTCTCACAGGGTCTCCTTGAACTGATCAATCCTGATCACGATCAGACCTACCTTGAAGCGGTAAAAGCTCTTTCGCTCAGCGACCCTGAACAATGCTTGAAAGTTGTTTTTACACCGCTTCATGGCACCGGTTCAGTCTTTGTCCCCGACCTGTTGCAGCAAACCCGCTGTATTGAACTGCACCTGGTAGAAGAGCAGATGCAGCCTGATCATAACTTTAGTACCGTGCGAATTCCCAATCCCGAAGATCCTGCGGCCCTGACCATGGCTTTAGAACTGGCCGATCAGGTCGGGGCTGATCTGGTGCTGGCCACTGATCCAGACTGCGATCGGGTAGGCACGGCAATCCGGGATCAGGATGGCAAAATGATAATCCTCAGCGGCAACCAGATGGGTGCCGTGCTTATAGAATACATCTGCAGCCGCCACCAGATAAATGGCACCATGCCGGCAGATCCGGTTTTGGTTAAAACAATCGTCACCGGTGATTTGGGCCGCCGCGTAGCCGAATCACAGGGCCTTAAAGTTGTGGAAACCCTTACCGGATTTAAATTTATTGGCGAGCAGATGAAGCATTTTGAAGAAGAGGGCACTCCGCATTTTCTGTTTGGCTATGAAGAAAGCTGCGGCTATCTGACCGGTACCTTTGTCCGTGATAAGGATGCCGTTATCGCCTCGTTCCTGATCGCCGAGATGACTGCCTACTATAAAGAACAGGGGCTAAACCTGCTGCAGGTTTTAGAGCAGATCCAGCAGCGTATCGGTTATTACCGCGATGAGCTGCTTACGATTGAGCTGCAGGATATTTCGGAAGCCGACCGGCATGTTGCAGCCTTTCATGATCTCGGCTCCGAATTTGCCGGGCAGGAAGTAGTTGAAAAGAGGGATTACGAGGAAAGCAAAGGCCTCAAGCTGGAAGGCGGGGAGCAGTTCAACTTAACACTGCCGCGCTCGCCTGTTCTTCATTACACCCTGGCAGACGGTTCATGGTTCGCTGTGCGCCCCTCCGG
>CAYGHB010000372.1:0-1621 GCA_964349375.1 uncultured Syntrophomonadaceae bacterium
AAAGCAGTTCTTTGTCCATCTATTCTTTTCTCCTTTTAAGGCAACTATTCCGCCGCATGAAAGAAATACAGCGTCATAAATTCTACACTGTGCCGCTAAAACCTTTTTTTTGCTATGATTAAGTGAACTGATCGATCCCGCAGAACCGGTAAATGAGAAGAGGGAAAAGAGAAAGTTGTTATTAATGTACGATGTGCTATGATCATTTAGAAAAGTATTTCAACAAGAGAGGTTACACAAATGTTCAGTTTGATCAACAAACTGTTTAAAATCCTGACCATTAGGGAGAAGTTTCAGTTGGCGGCTTTGCTTCTGGCTATGATCGTTACTGCTTTTACACAAACCTTAGGTATTGCTTCAGTCTTTCCCTTTATCACCCTGATTATGCAGCCCAGCCTTATTTATGAAAACCGCTGGTTATATTGGATCTATCAGACCTTTAATTTCAGTAGCGCAAACAGCTTTATCATATTTGCCGGGATAACCATGTTTTTTATCATTGTTTTTTCAAATCTGATCTCGGCTTTTACTACCTGGCTCAACTTTCGTTTTGTCTGGATGAACAACCACCGTCTTTCACGGCGTTTGCTGGAGAAATATCTTTCTATGCCCTACCCATATTTCTTAAATAAAAACAGCTCTGAATTAAGCAAGAATGTGCTTTCAGACGTCGCCCAGTTAACAGGAAGTTTCATGATACCGCTGATGAATATTATCAGCAGGGGCCTGGCAGCCATATTTATACTAACGATGCTGCTGTGGATTAACGCTCTTGCTTCAATCCTTACTATACTGGTTATCGGTGGCACCTATGCTTTGATCTACTGGCGGGTTAACCGAAACCTTAAGCACCGCGGAGAAAAAAGTCTGGCAGCCAACTTGTACCGCTTTAAAGCGGTGCTTGAAGCGTTTGGCGGGATCAAGGACATAAAGGTCCTGAACCGCGAAGATTATTTTCTGGATCTATATACTCATCATTCCTATCAGTTCGCCCGGCATAATTCCTGGAATGCTGTCGTCAGCCAGCTGCCGCGTTTTGCCCTCGAAGCCATTGCCTTCGGGGGGGTAATTATTTTTGTTTTGGTCCTATTAATTCAGCGTGGTGACGCGACCCAGGTTATTCCTCTTGCAAGCGTATTTGCTTTTGCCGGATATAAGCTGATGTTCGCCATGCAGGAAATATTTTCTTGTTTTACCCAGATGCAGTTTAGCCGTTCCTTATTCGATCGTATTTATGCTGATTTTATGACTCCGGGCCAGGAAGGCCTTCAACCGGCTGGTCAATTTAAACAAGCGCCTAACGGCATTGTTTTTAATAATGAGATTGTTTTGAGGAACATTTCGTTCACTTATTGTAATACGGAGCAACCCGTTGTAAAAGAGATCAACCTGGTTATCAAGAAGAACAGTTCGGTAGCCCTGGTTGGTTTAACCGGTGCGGGTAAAACAACGCTGGTTGATATAATTATTGGGTTGATGCTGCCCCAACGGGGCACTATGCTGATCGACCAGCAGCCGCTTTCCAGCGAGAACGTGCGCAGCTGGCAGCGAAAGATCGGCTATGTATCTCAACATATTTATCTTACCGACGATACTGTAACCCGCAACATTGCTTTCGGCA
>CAYGHB010000373.1:0-1620 GCA_964349375.1 uncultured Syntrophomonadaceae bacterium
CGTAATCGATCGGCAGATCGAGCAGTTCAGCGGGTATACAGCCGCCGGAAGGTCCGCCGGCCTGCACAGCCTTAAAGGCTCGACCGCCCTTGATCCCACCGCCCACATCATAAATGATTTCTCTGATCGTAATGCCCATCGGTACTTCGCAGAGGCCGGTATTACGAATCTTGCCGGCCAGGGCGAAAACCTTGGTGCCCCTGCTGCCTTCAGTGCCGATGGCAGAAAACTCGGCCACCCCGCCTTCTTTTAATATCAGTGGAATATTGGCCAGGGTTTCAACATTATTGATCGTGGTCGGCTTGCCGAAGAGTCCGGACTGGGCCGGGAATGGCGGACGGGGACGCGGCATGCCCCTTTTGCCTTCAATCGAAGCCAGGAGGGCAGTTTCTTCACCGCAGACAAAGGCGCCTGCGCCTTCCTTGATCTTAACCTTAAAATTAAAGCCGGAGGCGAGAATATTCTGGCCGATGAGACCGTATTTTTCAGCCTGCTCAATGGCGATCTTCAGCCGCTTGATAGCAAGCGGGTATTCGGCACGGCAGTAAACATATCCTTCATCGGCCCCGATAGCGCGGCCGCAGATCAGCATCCCTTCCAGGATGGCATGGGGGTCGCCCTCGAGGATACTGCGATCCATGAAAGCACCGGGGTCGCCTTCGTCGGCGTTACAGACCACATATTTCTTAGCGCCTGGGGCCTGCAGGGTAAATTCCCATTTCAGACCGGTGGAAAAGCCGGCTCCGCCTCTCCCGCGCAAGCCCGCCTCTTTAACCTCAGCGCAGATCGCTGCTGGTTCTAAATCCAAAGCCCGGGTAAAGGCGCTGTAACCGCCGCGCATGATATATTCATCAATATTTTCCGGGTCGATCAACCCGCTGTTACGCAACACATTAAATTTCTGCTTGGTATAAAAGGGGATTGTGTCATAAAAACGGGCAGGCGCATCCACATCAGGCCCTTTATAGAGCAAGCGCTCGACGATCTCGCCGCCCACCAGGTGTTTTTCAACCAATTCCGCCATATCTTTCGGCTTCAGGCGGCAGTAAAAAACCTCGTCGGGGTAAACGACGATAATCGGACCCACCTCGCAAAAACCGGGGCATCCGCCCATCACCAGCCTGTATTTATCCCTGATCTTGTGCTTTTCAAGTTCTTCAATTAAAGCTTCTTCCACTGACTGCGATCCCGACGAAATACAGCCCGTCGCCCCGCAGATCATTAAATGCTTTTCATACAAGATCTTTGTGCCTCCCTTGCCTATTCGTAGCTGTCGAGGATCGCCTTCACTTTATCCGGGGTCAACCGCCCGTGCGGGTTATCGTTGACCATAATCACCGGCGCCAGGGCGCAGGCCCCGATGCAGGCCACCTCTTCTAAGGTGAAACGCAAATCATCGGTAGTTTCGCCGCTTTGCACCCCGAGAATCTCTTCGATCCGCTCGGCAATTTTGGGGCTGCCCTGAATGTGACAGGCCGTTCCTTTACAGACCCTGATTATGTAGCGGCCGCGTGGCTTCATCTTAAACTGGGCATAAAAAGTGGCTACCCCGTAAAGGCGGCTGAGCGGTATATGCATCAGCTGTGAAACCCGCTCCATGGCCGGCCGGGGCAGGTAGCC
>CAYGHB010000374.1:0-1597 GCA_964349375.1 uncultured Syntrophomonadaceae bacterium
CTGGTTTTCTAAAGCTATAAATATTTAGGCTTCTGTGCTATCATGTAACTGAAAAAATTTTAGCAGGGAGGGGCTTGCTTGCCTGCCAATCTGACTCCGCAGTATTATGCCGCTGAAGATAAATACCGCCAGGCGCAATCGACTGAAGACAAAGTCAAGGCCTTGCAGGAAATGCTGGCGATCATTCCCAAACATAAAGGTACGGAACGCTTGCAGGGCGATATCAAAAAGCGGATTGCCAAGTTTAAAGAGGAAGGCAACAAGAAGAAGCAGAGTAAGGGCTTTAACCCCTTTGGAGTTGAGAAGCAGGGTGCCGGGCAGATAGTGCTTGCCGGCTATCCCAATAGTGGAAAATCTTCTCTGGTTGGCGCTCTCTCACGGGCTAAGGTTAAAGTGGCTGATTATCCCTTTTCGACAGCATTGCCAATTAGCGGCATGATGCCCTATAAGGATACTTTTATCCAGCTGGTTGATACCCCGCCCCTTTCTGTTGACAATATTCCCTCCGGTTTGATCGGCACTTTCAAAGAAGCCGATGCCATATTGGTGATTGTTGATATGTTCACTGCCGAATGTCTCGACCAACTCGAAGGGTTGATGCAGGTGCTCCAGGAGCGTGAAGTGATCGACTTATCGGAAGAAGGAATAATCATTGCCCCGATTCCCTATCTTGTTTTAGGCAATAAGTGCGATCACCCGGAAGCGGAGGAAAATATGCAGGTTTTAAGAGAGCTGTGGCCCGACTTGGAGATCCTTCCGGTTTCCAGTAACGGAAGTGGCTTAGAGGATCTCAAGGACAGGCTCTACCAGATATTAAAGATCATCCGTGTTTATGGTAAACCGGCCGGGAAACCGGCTGATATGGATCGCCCTTTCATCTTGAGAAAGGGCAGCACGGTGCTTGATTTTGCCGCTCAGATCCACAAAGATTTTCCGCAGAAGCTAAAAAGCGCCCTGGTCTGGGGTTCGGCAAAATTTGAAGGCCAGGCAGTTTCGCGTGATTATGTTCTCGACGATGGTGATGTTGTGGAACTGCAACTTTAGTTGATCTTTTCAGTGAATCATTTTCTATTTCCCGACCCATTAAGGCAGGAATTTAGCTCTTTTTTCCGAAATATATGTCATTGCAATTAATAGAGGGACTGTTTCACATATTATTTATAAGGAGATGAATATTTATGGGATGGGGAATTCTTGGACTTATCGTTTTGGTTGTTGTCTCACTGATCGGAATTTACAACCGGTTGGTTACGCTGCGCCAGAGAATAAAAAATGCTTGGGCACAGATTGAGGTTCAGTTAAAAAGGCGCTACGATTTAATCCCGAACCTGGTGAACACGGTCAAAGGTTACGCCACGCATGAAAGGGAGACTTTTGAGAAGGTAACCCAGGCTCGTAATATGGCCATTCAGGCGAAAGATGTTAATGAGCAGGCCGGTGCAGAAAATATGCTGTCCGGAGCTTTAAAGAGTCTTTTTGCTGTTGCCGAAAGTTATCCAGAACTTAAAGCTGATGCAAACTTCCGTCAGCTGCAGGAAGAGCTGACCAACACGGAAGGCAAAATTGCTTTTTCAAGACAGTTTTATAATGATACAGT
>CAYGHB010000375.1:0-1583 GCA_964349375.1 uncultured Syntrophomonadaceae bacterium
TTGCCGATATTGAACCCGGTTCTTCAGAGGGCGAGGTCATCTCCACTATCGCGGTGGCCACCTCGTCGCTGATCACCAATTTAGTATTAGTAATCGGGGTTTTACTTTTTGTGCAACTTACACCTCTTTTGGCCTCGCCCCTGCTGAAACCAGCCTTTGAAAATATTTTACCGGCGCTCTTTGGCGCCCTTGGCTATCTCTATATATCTAAAAACTGGAAACTTGCCGTGGTGCCGGTTACCCTGATGATCATTATTTTTATTCTTGTTCCCACGGCGCCGGTTGGTATTTTGATCCCGGTCAGCGCTCTTTCCGCTATTGCTGCTGCCCGCCTGATGTACAAGAAGAATATGATTTAGGGGTGATTTAAAAATGATGCTGTTATGGTTTATTATAGGCTTACTGGTAGCATTCATTGCTTTACTTCTGATCAGGGCCGCTCTATTTAAGCCTGCAGAAGGAAAACCCGGTTCCTATGCTGTAATCAATGAACTGCCTGTTAACCAGACTGCTGAGGCAGCCGAAAGGTTTGCCGATCTGATCCGTTGTCGCACCATTCACCCGGAAAGAGCCGGTGAAAACTGGTCTCCTGATGATTACAGTGAATTTGCCCGCTTTCGCGAGCTGCTTGAAAAATTCTATCCCCTGGTTCATCAGGCGATGGAGCGGGAGCTGGTCAATGATCATTCTCTGCTCTACCGCTGGCCGGGTCAGAACAGCGAGCAACCCCTGGTTCTGATGGCCCACTACGATGTCGTGCCGGCAGAAGATGAGCAGTGGAGTCATCCACCTTTTTCCGGTAAGATCAGTGAAGAGCAGGTCTGGGGCCGTGGATCCCTCGATACCAAGTGTACCCTTTTTGGCATCATGGAAGCGGCAGAAGCGCTGCTCAAAGATGGTTTTAAGCCAAAGCAGGATCTTTATCTTGCCTTTGGGCACGATGAAGAGACTATGGGCAAAGGCGCTCCGGCAATCGTCGAGCTGCTAAAAACCCGCGATGTCAGGCCGGTTATGGTCTTGGATGAGGGCGGTGCGATCATTGAAGGGGTTTTCCCGGGGGTCAAGCAGCCGATTGCGGTGGTCGGTATGACCGAAAAAGGGTTAACCGATATTGAGGTTCTGCTGGAAGGAAGCGGCGGCCATGCTTCAACCCCGGATCGCATCAACCCGCTGGCGGTTATGAGCAAGGTCATTCTACAGCTCGATAAAAACCCTTTCCCGGCTTCAATGCCGGTTGAAGTAAGGGAGATGTTTGTCATCCTCGGCAAGCATATGCCTTTTGGCCTGCGGATTATCTTTGCCAACCTCTGGTGCTTTAAACCGCTGCTGATGGCGGCTCTGCCGCTGGTCGGCCGGGAGCTGAACGCTCTTTGCCGGACTACCTGTGTTTTTACAATGGCTGAGGCCAGCAAGGCTGCCAATGTGATTCCCGACCGGGTGAGGGTAGTTGCCAACTTAAGGTTGGCAGCAACCGAAACCTGCGATCAGGCCCTGGAATATGTAACCGGACAGGCGCTGCAGGCCACTGCCCGCGCCCGTAAGGCCAAGGATCCCCTTAAGCTTAGTGTTAAAAGGATTTACGG
>CAYGHB010000376.1:0-1581 GCA_964349375.1 uncultured Syntrophomonadaceae bacterium
TTTGCATGTTTAGGAAAATTGGTAGGTTTATTAAAGTGAGCGAGCCAGGATGAACCCCTCACGGATCGCTTCAGTCAGCTTGCGCGGTTTAGCCGCATCGCCAATCACACGCAGCTCTTTCACCTTGCCCTCCAACTCTTTCACCAGCTTATCATTGGCCCTTGCCCCGATCGCCAGCACCACCGTGTCGGCAGGCAACAGAGTTTGTTCGCCCTCTTTTTCGATGAGCACGCCTTCATCTGTAACTTCTTTAACCAGGTGCTGATCAAGAACCTTAACCCCCAATCGGTCGACACTTTTTAAGGTAACCCAGCGGGTGCTGATTCCGATATCGCGGCCGATCCCTTTTTCCATTTCAACCAGCGTTACCTCGCGGGTGCCGCGGTTGGACAGCTCTTTAATCTTCTCAGGAGTCTCCGCATCGTTTTCCAACAAAAATTTCACTGTTTCGGCCGAGATTGCGCCCATTTCGGCGATCGCAATGGCGGTTTCGCAGCCCACAGAGCCGCCGCCGATCACGACCACTTTTTCACCGGGGATTACTGAACCGTCAAGTACTTCAAGGGCACTAGCGATCATCTGCGGGTTGCTGACAGGGAAAGGCGCTTCAACCGGCAGACTGCCGCTGGCCAGCACCACGAGATCGGCTCCCGCCTGAGCTATCTCTTCAGCGTCAGCTTCGCGATTAAGAAGAACATCAACCCCGAAGCGGGCCAGCATTTCTTCGTAATAGTCCAGCAAGGTAATAAAATCTTCCTTACCGGGGGGCATGGCTGCATAACTTAAATTGCCGCCTAACCAGCTGCTTTTTTCCCAAAGGGTCACCTTATGTCCCCTGGCAGCTGCTAAGTAAGCTGTTTCCATTCCGGCCGGGCCACCGCCGATTACCAGGATCTCTTTTGCGGTTTCAGCCGGCAAAACGCTTCCCTGGTCTTCTCTTCCGGCGAGAGGATTAACAGTGCAGTGAACATCCTGTAAAGAGAAAACCATGTCCAGGCAGCCCTGGTTGCAAGCTATGCAGCGCCTGATAGCGCCAAAGTCTCCAGCTGCAGCCTTCTTTGGCAGATCGGGATCAGCGAGCAGCGGTCTGCCCATATTGACCATGTCGGCCAGGTGATTTGTAAGGATTGCTTCAGCTACAAGGGGGTCGTTGATCCGGTTACTGGCAATGACCGGCACACTGACTGCTTTTTTTATGCCTCCGGCCAGGTAAGCATATCCACCGCGTGGCAGTTCGCCGGTGATCTGCGGCACCCGTGATTCATGCCAGCCGCCGGTCACATTAAAGCAGTCGGCACCTGCTTCTTCCAGTAGGGCAGCAAAGGCGGCTGCCTCTTTGTTGGTGTTGCTGCCCGGCATAAAATCATTTCCGGAGAGGCGGACCATTATTGTAAAATCGGAGCCGGTTTTCTCCCTGATTTTTTTCACCACCTCGATCCCAAAGCGGGTCCGGTTTTCCCAGCTGCCGCCGTACTGATCTTCTCGCTGGTTGGTGATCGGGGAAAGAAATTGGCAGATCAGGTAACCGGCGCTGGCGATGGCTTCTACGGCATCAAATCCGGCTTCTTTGGCCCGTCTGGC
>CAYGHB010000377.1:0-1557 GCA_964349375.1 uncultured Syntrophomonadaceae bacterium
GTGACAAGGCCCCGCCGTTCGGCCTCAATCGAAAGATAGCCCCAGGCTGTGCCGGCGTCGAACATCTGCCAGTGGTTGTTTTTTCCACTCTTTTCAAAATTCTTGGTACAGGTAACCAGGATTAAAACCGGCGCTTTATTAGCCCACCCCTGGTTCCCTTCATCTAATACACTGCGCATCCTGGTCAGCTTTTTCGTGCTGTCGGCGACCCAAAAACGCCAGGGCTGTTCATTGCTGCACGATGGCGCATAGCGGGCCGCTTCCAACAGAGCCATCAGTTCCTCCCGGGCAACCGGTTTGCTGCTGAAAGCCCTTGGTGACCATCTGTTCTTAATTTCCGGCATAATCCCGTGATTAAAAACCCTTTTCATGGTTAAGCCTCCCTTTAAACGCTTTATTTGTTAACGGATGGTTGCATTTTTCACTTATTATTATAGCAGACTGCCATAACCTGCTTTTGCTGAGAACCCTTTGTTTAAAAAGCCAATATCCCAATAATGAAGTAATATGCTGTTCGAAAAAGCGGTTAGAAAAATAATGAAAATGAAATATCTGAAAAAGAACTAATCTTCAATTTGAAAAAGGAATACAGCTGCTGATCCTGAATTATTCAGTGATTTATTAGTGATGCCGGAAGGTCAGTTTGTTGAAAGAGGAGGTGCTGGTTTGGAATCATTTACGACGCGCATGGGTAACGGGTCGGTGGTGCGCTTAAGCGCCGAAGAGATTAATGCGGAGCTTAAAAGCGGTACTGTTGATGCAGCTGACCGGGGTAAAATCCCCGAACTTAAATCTGATGAGCTTGGTTATCTCTTTGAGATAGTGACTTCACCGGTCAATGTGACCAGCGTGATCAGGGGCAAAGAGATTGTCACTTCTTCTGACTCCGGAGCCTTCAAGATCAACTACCAGGCCAATATCTCGCTCGACCGGGCCACGGCGATCCAGGTTCATGAGAAGGTACTCTCCGCCGACTCGCTCGACCTTGGCAATATCGATTACAGTTTTAAGTCGGTGAAAGCGATCCTGCACGATGAAGCTAAGGTGATGGAAAACGTACAGATGAATACGATCATGCCAGTTCTTTACGGGGCAATGCCCAACCTTGGCCTCTACACCAAACCCGACGGACCGGGTGAGAACTGGTCGGAGTTGCTGCCGCTGGGTAAGATTGCAGAGGCCCGGGCGGCGCAGGAAGAGGCGGTTGAGCATGCCGTAAAAGACATGGTCTACATAGCCGGCGGGATGTATGCAGCTGGCGCAGATGGTATCAACCTCGATACCTGTGGCGCTTCAGGCGATGCTGACACTTTGGCGGCGCTGCTGGCGGCCAGGGAAATCAAGCAAAAATATCCCGATCTGGGGATAGAGATGGGCATGGCTGGCGAGTTTATCCTCGGTATGCACGGTAAACTTGAATTTGAAGGGCTGCGCTTAGCCGGGCTTTACCCCCATAAACAGGTAGAGTTGGCTGAAAAGGCCGGGGCCAGCATCTTCGGACCGGTGGTCAATACCAACAGCAATAAGACTTTTCCCTGGAACCTGGCCCGGGCGGTC
>CAYGHB010000378.1:0-1538 GCA_964349375.1 uncultured Syntrophomonadaceae bacterium
ACAGCCGAGTGGCTTGAAAGGCGGGGGTTCGATCCCGGTCATTATGCCCGCCGCGCAATGAAGATCCCCGGGAGTGAGTTTTGATGCCTGATCAAACACTGGAAAACGGGCACCTGATCGCCAAAGTTACACCAGGTTCACCGGCTGCCATGGTTGGCATCAGGGCTGGTTGGAAGCTGATCCGCATTGACAATCAGCGCATTGGTGATCTGATCGATTACCGGATCCTTGAAGCCGATGAACGACTAACCCTTTTAATTGCCCGGGATGACGGAAAGCTAAAAAGGATTAGGATCCGCAAATCTGCAGGCAGCAGCCTGGGCCTGAGCTTCGATCCGCTGACTATCGACCGCTTACAGAGCTGTCCCAACCAGTGCCTTTTTTGCTTTGTCGACCAAAATCCGCCGGGGCTGCGCAGAGCTTTGTATGTCAAAGATGATGATTACCGGCTTTCCTTTCTATACGGAAACTTTATAACCCTAAACCGGGTCAGGGAAGACGATCTAAAGCGGATAATCAGGCTACAGATGAGCCCGCTCTACGTTTCGGTTCATACCACCAACCCTGAACTGAGAACACAAATGATGGGCACAAAACTGGCCCAAAGAGGCCTTTCTAACTTAAGGCAGCTGGTCCGGGCCGGAATAAAAATTCACAGCCAGTTGGTGCTTTGCCCCGATCTTAATACCGGCGCTGAGTTGGAAAGATCGATCGCAGATCTGGCGGCCCTGGGCGAAAATATTTTAAGTGTGGCCCTGGTGCCCGTTGGCCTGACCAGATACCGCTCAGAAAAATCCTCCCTCAGGAGTTATACGGCGGATGAGGCCCGACTCCTGGTTGAACAGACTGAAGTTTTACAGCAACAATTTTTAGCCGATCGCGCCGGCCGCTTTGTATTTTTAGCCGATGAATTTTACAACCTGGCTTCCCGGGCTTATCCCCCGGCAGCCTCTTATGAAGGTTACCCGCAGCTGGAAAACGGAGTCGGTCTGGCAAGGCTTTTTTTGGAAGAGCTGGAGCAACTGAAAGAAAAACTCCCACGGCTTAATCTTTTCCGCCGGGAACTGACCATAACCATAGTTACCGGTAAAGCTGCTTTATCTCTTTTAGAACCGCTCGTAGACAGGCTAAGGCTAGTTGAGGGGCTTAAAGTAAACCTGGTCGCTGCTGAGAATTATTTCTTTGGGCGCGAGGTAACGGTATCCGGACTGCTTACCGGCAGTGATTTGCAAAAAGCCCTGGAAAAGAAAGAAAAGGGAGATCTGATTTTTATCGCGAATAACCTCTTACGAGATGGCGGCGATCTTTTCTTAGACGATTTAAGCATTGAAGAAGTCGAAGCCAGTTTAAAGGTTCCCCTGAAAGTAGTAAAGGGACCGCTCGAGCTAATTGAGGCCTTAAGCGGTTACCTGGCCTGCAAAACCGGGTCAGGATTGGAAGGAGAGCAGCTGTGAATAATATTATAGCTATAGTTGGCAGGCCCAATGTGGGCAAATCAACCCTTTTTAACCGTCTGACAACAGCCCGAACCGCTATTG
>CAYGHB010000379.1:0-1520 GCA_964349375.1 uncultured Syntrophomonadaceae bacterium
GTGAGTTTGTGGGGATAATCGGCCCTACCCAGTCAGGTAAAACCACTCTGGCCCAGCATTTTAATGCGCTGCTGACACCGCAAAGCGGTTCGGTCAAGGTGAATGGTGATTTAACCTCCGACCCGCAAGTTGATCTGGTAGGCTTAAGGCTCAAAGTAGGTTACGTTTTTCAAAATCCTGATTATCAGCTTTTTGCTCAGACCGTAGGCGAAGATATTGCGTTCGGACCACAGAACCAGAAACTGGGCAAAGAAGCGGTAAAAGAACGCGTTTCTGCAGCAATGGATCAGGTAGGACTGGATTTTGATACTTTTAGCAAACGGGACATCTATGCTTTAAGCGGCGGCCAAAAAAGACGGGCTGCAATTGCCGGTGTTCTGGCCTGCAAACCCGAGATATTAATACTGGACGATGTCACTGCCGGCCTCGATCCCCGCGGCCGGGAAGAGATCCTGGCCGTAATTCGCGAGCTGCACCAAAAGCAAAAGATAACCATTATCTACATTTCCAACAGCATGGATGAAGCAGCCGAACTGTGCGAGAGGACTATTGTCATTAACCAGGGCCGCATTTTATTGGACGGGCCGTCCAGGGATATTTTCAAAGAGTCGGAAAAACTCCGCTCAATCGGGCTGGAAATTCCTGAAGCGATCAGTGTTATTGAAAAACTGCAGGAAAGAGACTTTAATATTTCTTCCATTCCCCTTAACTTAGAAGAGGCAATTAATTATATTGCCGTTGCATACCTGGAGAGGGAGGCGAAACGCTGATGGAATTAACCAAGAATATTACCATTGGCGTTTACTTGCCCGGGAAATCCTTTGTCCACCTTCTTGATCCGCGAACCAAAATTATCGCTACCGGCATAATTGTATTTTTGCTGCTCCTAATCAAATCTTATCCGGCGTATGGGGCAGTCTTTTTATTTCTGGCAGCTGCGGTATTGATCGCAGGCATCCCGGCCGGTTATGCTTTCAACGGTTTTAAACCAATGCTGCCTGTTTTGGTTTTTATGTGGATTTTTCAGCTCTTTTTATATTCCAGCCCCGAAGCTAAGGAGCTCTTCTCCTGGTGGATATTTACCGCCACCGATGCCGGATTTCACATGGGCGCACTGGTTACCTTAAGGGTTCTCTTTTTATTTGGCGCTACGACGATATTAACCCTGACCACATCGATGGTCAGCCTTACCGATGGTCTGGAGAGTCTGCTCAGCCCGCTTAAAGCCATCGGCCTGCCGACCCAGGAACTGGTAATGACCATGGTGATCGCCCTGCGTTTTGTGCTGATTCTGGCAGAAGAGCTGGATAAAATTGTTAAGGCCCAGATGGCCAGAGGGGTCGACTTTGATCGGGGCAATTTTATTCAGAAAACTAAGAAGGTCTTCCCCGTTTTTCTGCCACTCTTTATCAGCGCCTTTAAGAGAGCCGAAGAGTTGATCATTGCCATGGAGGCCCGGAGCTATACCGGGGGCAGGCACCGGACAAAAATGAAAACCCTGCACATGGGCAGGGTCGATC
>CAYGHB010000380.1:0-1517 GCA_964349375.1 uncultured Syntrophomonadaceae bacterium
ATTTAGTCCGGGAAATTTTCCTTGATTATAGGGAAGAAGGACATAACAAATGAAAGACTCAAATGATTTTTCAGGGTTATCGCAACAGGCTTCCCACTGTGGAACTTACTTTGGGAATTTACGTAAACGCGCTTTCACATATTCAACCAGTCCGCCGCGGGCAATCAGCTCCTTCATAAACGGAGGGAAGGGCGCAGACTGGTATGTCTCGCCATCCTGCAAGTTGGTTAGTAAACCGCGGTCCAGATCCACTTGTAGCCGGTCCCGGCCTGATTTGAGCGCTCTGAAATCGGCTTCGCACTCAAGGATCGGCAGACCAATATTGATGGCATTGCGGTAAAAAATGCGGGCAAAACTACGGGCTACCACACAGGAAACACCGGCTCCCTTGATGGCCAGCGGCGCATGCTCACGTGAACTGCCACAACCGAAATTACTGCCGGCAATGATCAAATCGCCCTTTTTAATCAGTTGTGGAAACTCCGGCCAGATATCCTCCATCAGGTGTTCAGCCAGCTCTTCCGGCACAACCGTGCTCAGGTAGCGGGCAGCAATAATCGCATCCGTATCAATGTTATCGCCAAAAACCCAAACGCTTCCTTCAATAATCATCAGATTACCTCCTCCGGGTGGACAATCCTGCCGGCCACTGCAGAAGCAGCCGCTACCGCCGGATTGCAGAGATAAACTTCGCTTTCCGGATGGCCCATACGTCCAATAAAGTTGCGGTTGGTTGTGGAAAGGGCTTTCTCACCCCTGGCCAGGATCCCCATATGTCCGCCAAGGCAGGGGCCGCAGGTTGGGGTGCTGACTGCCGCCTCGGCATCAACAAATATTTTCAGCAAGCCCTCATCCAGGGCGGTGCTGTAAATCTGCTGCGTTGCGGGAATCACCAGGAGCCTGATTTTCGGATTAACTTTTTTGCCTTTCAGGATTGAGGCAGCTACCCGCAAATCATCAATGCGGCCGTTGGTGCAAGATCCGATGACCACCTGATCCAAAACAATATTTTTAGCTTCTGAAACGGGAAAAACATTATCCGGTGAAGGGGGGAAGGCGATCTGTGGTTCTAAGTTACTTACATTGTAGCTGAAAACTTTTTCATAGACAGCATCCTGATCGCTGTAGACCGGAACGTACGGCCGGGTTACCCTGCCCTCGAGATAATCAAATGTAATTTGATCAGGCTGAATATAACCACATTTACCGCCGGCTTCGATTGCCATATTGGCCATAGTCAGCCTGCCGTCCATGCCCATCCGGCTGATAACCGGCCCCGCAAACTCCATCGCCCGGTAACGGGCGCCTTCAACTCCGATCTGGCCGATCGTAAAAAGGATCAGGTCTTTCCCGCTCACCCATGGCGCGAGCGCTCCCTCATACTCAAAACGCATCGTATGCGGCACTTTAAACCAGGCTTCGCCAATCGCCATCGCCGCTGCCAGGTCGGTGCTGCCAACCCCCGTTGCAAAGGCGCCAAGAGCCCCGTAAGTGCAGGTGTGAGAATCGGCGCCGAT
>CAYGHB010000381.1:0-1516 GCA_964349375.1 uncultured Syntrophomonadaceae bacterium
CGGAAGGGTAACGGGCCAGAGCATAGCCAAAGAAAGCCAGGGTTACCAGCAGGCCTGCCTGGGCGTTATCTATCAGAAAAGCCTCCCGCAGCGGTATTAACAGAGGGGGGTAGAGGTTTTTTGTCATAGCCTGGAAAAAGAAGATGATCGCATTAAGCAGGAATACCGGCCCCAAGACCAGTTGTATGAAGCTCGTATTCTTCTTTTGTTCTGTGTCCACTATGATCTGCCTTCCTTTTGTCCCACACAGAGAGGCTTGGGCTCTCTTAAATAAGATGAACTCAACAAATACCATCCTACTAAATTTTCACCGGCACTGCAAAACTAATTGTTTAAATGCTAAACTCAGCTTGTAGGTAAATCTGAATTAATGGCGAATTTATAAAATATAAAGAGCAAATAAAAGAGGGTATACAGCTCTTAAATTATTTTTAAAGAGCTCTGAAAGAAAGGAGCGATCACAATCAGTGCGGAAAAAATGAGTAAAAAAGTTTTGGTTTTTGGCGCCGGAGTGCTGGGTAGCCTATATGCCCTGATGCTTCAAAAAGCCGGCAATGATGTGACGGTGGTAGCACGGGGCAGCCGCTTTGACGATATAAGCACGCAGGGAATTGTGATCGAACATTTCGACAGCGGCGCGCAGGAGTCAGCTGCCGTTAAAGCGGTCAAACAGATGCCGGTAGATGAATACTACGATTTTTGCCTGGTAGCCGTCCAAAAGGTGCAACTTGCTTCGGCCCTGGAAGCACTTAAAGTGAACCAGACCATTCCTCTATACTTGTTTATGGTGAACACTGCCGAAGGGCCGCAGACTATGCTTGATGCCCTTGGTGCAGATCGGGTAGTGCTCGGTTTTGCCAATGCGGGGGGCGAGCGTGACGGTCACCTGGTGCGCCTGATGGTGGCGAAGGGTAAAGCGGTAACCATGGGTGAACCTGATGGCAGTATTAGCGAACGGCTGCAGTCCCTGGCGGCAACTTTCCGGGAGGCCGGCATACCGGTGGAATTCAGTAAAAATATGGACGCCTGGCTGCGCTATCATGTTGCTCTTGTCGGCCCCCTGGCCAACGCTCTCTACATGGCTGGTGGTTCCAATTACCGGCTGTCTGATAACCCTAAGGTGGTCAGGCTGGGCTTAAAAGGGATGCGTGAAGCGGTTAAAGTACTCAAGGCTGCAGGTTTCCCCGTTGAGCCCCCGGCTTTGAAGGTAATGCTGGCAATTCCCGACTTTATTCTTACGCCCATTGTGCGGCGCCTGATAAGAACTAAATTGATGGATATCGGTGGCGCCCGGCATGCTAACAATGCCCGGGAAGAAATGTCCAGGCTTAACGAAGAGCTGCTGGCTATGGCCGGTGAAATGAATATTGACACCACTGCCATGCATGAACTGCAACGAGCAAATGAATAGGAGGCGGTTTGATGATGAAGTGTCCTTTACGCATTAATTCAGAAGGCAATGCTTTAGATTGTTACAAAGATGAATGTGCCTGGTGGGTAGCAGATGCAGAAATAG
>CAYGHB010000382.1:0-1516 GCA_964349375.1 uncultured Syntrophomonadaceae bacterium
CGCAAAGCATGAGTCCGATGTTTCCCGCAATCACGAAATCTTCGCCACCGCTGACGGGGTAGTAGCTATCGCCGGCGGTAAATCAACCACCCACCGTCAGATGGCCGAAGATCTGCTTTTTTACCTGGTCAAAGAAAAGTTCATAAACCCATTCGATAAACCGGAGCAAATGAAAAAGGGTTACTCTAAAATTCCATTTGCAATAGGACTGACCCGCAGCGAATTTGACACGCTGGCCAGGGAAAAAGGCCTTTTTGAAACAGCTCACCCCGACCAGCATGAGCACTTTTATACCCAGTACGGTCGGGGTGGTCTAACTGTTTTAGAAACGATCAGAGCTAACCCCGCCTCCGGAAAACCTTTTCTTGAAGGTTATCCCTTTTGCGAAGCCGAGATTCTATACATCCTGGAAAACGAGAACGCGCCAAAACTAATGGATGTTCTCTGCCGCCGGACTGAAGCCCAGTGGCTGGTCTGGCATCACAGGCAAGATAAACTTGCCGCAGATGTTGCCGCCGTCATGGCCCGCTATTATAACTGGAGAGATGAAACCAGAACGGAGGAAACCAGACAATACCTGGACTATGTTGAACAAACCGTGCGCTTCCTGCGAGGTTAACGCAGTTTAACATTATAAAGCCTCTCTCTCAGCCGTTGACCGGAGTAATGAATCCCTCGTGGGGAGTTGACTAAGACTAATACGAAGCTTTGCCTTTCATGATCACTGTTTTTAACTTCCAGCCGTAGCTCTGCAACAGCTGTTTCACTGCATCACGCAGGCTTCCGTAGTCAAACTGATAATCGTAAACCAACTCTCCTCCGGGGGCATAGCCCCTTTCCCTGCTCTGTTGAAATACCTCGATTCCCTTGATCTTCTTCTTTTGAACCCCCATCGAAAATGACAATCCCGAAGAAGTTTCCTTTAGCATCTCCCAATAGTAAGCCGTTTTCTCCTGCTCGTTGAGCAGGATTCTGGCAGCGTAGTTAACTGTTTTTTTACCGGTGTACCAACTGCTGTTCGTCACTTCGTTAGAGATTTCTAAATCCGTATCGCTGCCCCTGACAATCTTAAAAGGGCCGGCTTCGCTTAGGCTGAGGATCGCCTGAATTATTGTGTCCTTCTCTGAGCCGCCGCTTGACTGAGCGGGTGTGGAGTTTACCTGTCTGGACCCCACCAAACCGCTTATTTTGCCGGCCGCTGTCCAATCTGTCAGCGTTTGATTCCAGACAAGATCACTTGCACCGATGCGCCCTTCCGCACCCATTTTAAAGAGGTCCTGCTCGCTGAAAGGCCCGCTTTGCACCCCATTCTGATAAAGATGCCAGTCCATTTTTTCGCTCTCCTCTACGTTTACTAGTTATGCTGACGCTGGAGTAATATCCGGCGCCCGCTGGCTAGATTATAATCACGAGACAACCTCTTTACAATGTTTTTATCAAATCGATTATGCAAAGTAAAAAGTAGCAAGGGCAGGATAAGTTATGATGAACAGCGAAAAGATATTTGGATAATATA
>CAYGHB010000383.1:0-1509 GCA_964349375.1 uncultured Syntrophomonadaceae bacterium
TGGTTGATGACGATCCGGAGAACGCGGACAGCGATACCCGGGCGATCCGCGAAAACTTAATCTCAATTACACCTGTGCACTTTAGCCTGACCGACAGGCAAGCAATGGCTGATTTAGAAATAATGCTGCAAAAAATACCGTTTGAAGGATAAACGGTAGTCTATATTTTTTTTAGCAGGGAGTACCAGATGATGAAATTGCTCGAAAAAGTAAGTGAAAATTGTTACCGCATTGCCAGGCAGGGCTCCATGGAAGCAGAAGTACTGGTTTATCTGAGCAGGGAGCTCTATGCTGAATTCTCTGAAGATGCCTCTTTGCAGCAGTTGATTGATGCTGCATCGCTGCCCGGAGTAGTCAGCCCGGTTGTCGGCATGCCTGACATCCACAGCGGCTTTGGGCTGCCGATTGGCGGAGTAATGGCGATGGACGCTGAACAGGGTTTGGTTTCTGCCGGGGCGGTGGGCATGGATATCAATTGCGGTGTCAGACTGCTGCGCACTAATATAAAGGCCGATGATTTGAGCAGGGACATTTTAACGGCATTGATCAGGGCAATCGGTTCGAGGGTGCCGAGCGGAATTGGCACTAAAAGTAAACATGCCGCCCTGATAAGGGAACACTTTAAAGAGTTTCTGATTAAAGGGGTGCCCTTCCTGGTTGAGTTGGGATACGGACGCAAAAGTGATCTTGAGGCAATAGAGGATGGAGGAGCGCTTGAAGGAGCAGACTTCAGCTCACTGAGCAGCAAGGCTGTTGATCGCGGCCTGCAGTTATCGACAATCGGCGGCGGCAATCATTTTATTGAATTGGGTCTGGTTGAAAAGATTTACGATGACGGCGCCGCTGCGGCTTATGGTTTGAGTGAGAGCATGTTGTCGATCCTGATCCATACCGGCAGCAGGGGTTTTGGGCACCAGATCTGCACTGATTTTTCCGCCGAAATGAAGAAGGCGGCTGCAAAATATAAGGTAAAAATACCGAGCGCCGGGTTGGCCTCCGTGCCGATTAACTCAGGTGAAGGGAAAAGATACCTGGCGGCGATGACCTGCGCGATTAACTTTGCTTTTTGCAACCGGCAGTGGATTACCGATGATATCCGGCAGGCCTTCCGTGAAGTTCTTGGCGGCAGCGATGATGACTACGACTTAGGGCTTGTTTATGATGTAGCGCACAATACGGCCAAGTTTGAAGAAATAGGTGGACGTAGATTGCTGGTTCATCGTAAGGGTGCTACGCGTGCCCTGCCCCCGGGTCACCCCTTAAACCCAAAGTTATATAAAGATTACGGTCACCCGGTTTTAATACCGGGCAGTATGGGAACCGCTTCGTACGTGATCAGGGCTGAAAAGGGTGTTGATCGGATCTATAACTCGGTTAATCACGGAGCGGGGCGGGTTTTATCGCGCACAGCAGCCAGGAAACAGGTCTCCGTCGAGGCCCTGAAAGAGAAACTGGGCCGGGTTATCGTTTCGGGACGCAGTTACAAGGCTTACCTTGACGAAGCGCCCC
>CAYGHB010000384.1:0-1505 GCA_964349375.1 uncultured Syntrophomonadaceae bacterium
GCCGTTGAATACCTTAGTTACTTTACCCTGTGAGGTCCTCTTTCCGAATGCAAAGACAGATCAATAACTACATGAACTACCTTGCTGTTGAAAAAGGCTTGTCTAAGAATACCCTCGAATCGTATCGGCGTGATCTGGAGAAATTTATTGCTTTTGTGAGCAAGCATCAGATCAGCAAACCGGAAGAGGTTGATCGTGATGCGCTTAACTTGTTTATCGCCGATCTAAAAATTAAGGGGCGAGCGACCTCAACTATTTCCCGTGGTATCGCCTCGATCCGTTCGTTCTTCAACTTCCTGCTCCAGGAAGGACTGATTGATACAAATCCCACCCTGGAGTTGGAGTCCCCGAAGCTTGAGAAGAAGCTGCCCAGAGTTCTTACTACTGGCGAAATTGACCGTTTGTTGGCCCAACCACTGGCAGGCGACAATAACGGTTTGAGGGATAAGGCGATGCTGGAGCTGCTCTATGCATCCGGGATCAGGGTTTCCGAGCTGGTATCTTTAAATATCAGCGATTTTGATCCCCGGGTCGGCTTCCTGCGCTGTAGCGGTAAGGGGATGAAAGAGCGAATTGTGCCCATCGGCACGCTGGCGATCAACTCCGTTAATGAGTATGTGATCAGATCCAGACCGCGGCTTTTAAAAACAAACGGTGAGACAGCGCTCTTTGTTAATCAGCATGGTAACCGTTTAACCCGCCAGGGTTTTTGGAAGATCTTAAAAAAATATGCCCGCAAGACAGATATCCCGGGTGAGATTACACCGCACACACTGCGCCATTCTTTCGCTACCCACCTGCTTGAAAACGGTGCAGACCTGCGTTCAGTGCAGGAGATGCTCGGTCACTCTGATATTTCCACAACCCAGATTTACACCCAGATTACCAGGAGAAAGATAAGAGAGGTCTATGATCAAACCCATCCCCGGGCCTGAGCCTACCGCGCGCAGGGTCATTGTGGTTGTTCTGGACGGAGCCGGTGTCGGAGCGTTGCCTGATGCTGATCATTACGGCGATCAGGGTGCTAATACCCTCAAACATGTGATTGAAAAACATCCTGGTCTCAAATTAGAACACCTTTATAGTTTAGGTTTGGCGTCGATTCTGGATGCCGGTGCATCTGTTCAGTCTTCACCTCTGGCGGGCAGTTTATATGGGAAGATGAAACCGCAGTCCCCCGGAAAAGATACCACCAGTGGCCATTGGGAACTGGCCGGCCTGGTAATTGAAAAACCATTTCCCCTTTATCCACACGGTTTCCCGGATCCTGTTATTAAGGCTTTTGAGAAAGCGATCGGCCGTTCAGTTTTAGGGAATGTTGCCGCGTCGGGTACGGAGATCATCAGGGAACTTGGGCCCAAGCATTTAAAAACCGGGTTTCCGATCGTTTATACTTCTGCGGATTCAGTTTTTCAGATTGCCGTCCACGAACAGGTTGCCCCGGTGGAAACCCTGTACCGTTGGTGCGAAAAGGCCCGGATTATTTTAGACGGCGAACATGCTGT